>JACVCS010000119.1 GCA_016741915.1 Phycisphaerales bacterium
CGGGAGCAAGAGGGTGGGGATGGTGAGTGGGTGGGGAGGGTGAGGGGTGTAAAAGGGAGGGGGGGGGGGGGGGTGGGCGGCGTTTCGGCGACGAAGTTGTTCGCGGTCGGTGGCGATCACTCGATCACGTACGCGAACATCCGGGCGAGCTATGCGCGGCAGGGTGAGCCGCCGGGCGGGTTGGCGCTGGTGCACTTTGATACGCACCTGGACACGGTGGATGTTTTGTGGGGTGAGAAGTACTCGCACGCGTCGGTCTTTCGGCGGGCGATCGAGGAGGGGTACGTCAATCCGAAAAAGATGATCTCCATCGGGATCAAGGGGCCTTTGAACTCGGCGGACGATCTGGCGTTCTGTCTGCAGCACGGCGTGACGGTGGCGACGTACGACGAGATTGTCAGGCCTCCCAGCGGCGGGCTGGCGACGGCGGGGACGTCGCGCGGGGCGGTGAACTTTGCGATGCTCGACGCGTTCGTTCAGCGCGTGGGTAATCACCCGGCGTACGTGACTTTCGATATCGACGTGGTCGATCCGGCCTTTGCGCCCGGGACGGGCACGCCCTGCCCCGGCGGGTTCACCAGCGCGGAGGTGCTCGATCTGCTGCGACGATTGAAGGGGTTGAACGTCGTCGGCGGCGATGTGGTGGAGGTGCTGCCCGAGCGTGACCCGGCGGGGCTGACGGCGTTTCTTGCGGCGCACGTGATGTTCGAGATCATCGCGCTCGACGCCGCCCGGCGGGTTCGCGCGTGAAAGCGGCGAGCCGGGGCAACTCGGGCGTGAAGCAGGCGCGCGGGGTGAAGGCGGATCGCGTTGAGATCGCGATCAAGCGGAGCGATCCGTTCGTGCGTGCGGTTGGGGCGGAGTGGCGGTTGCTGACCACGCCGGGCGAGCGTGGGAGGCGGGGGGCCGGGGCGCGGACGCTGGTTGCGTGCAGCGGCGGGGCGGATTCTTCGGCGCTCGCGATTGCGTTGGCGCTGACTTCGGGCACGAACGATCTTGTCGTGCTGGGGCATGTGGTGCACGATCTGCGGAGTGAGGTGGAGTGTGAGCGGGATCGTGAGGCGGTGGAGGAGTTGGGCCGCCGGCTGGGTGTGCGGGTGATGGTGGAGCGGATCAGCGTGCGCGATGGTGCGGGTCGCGGCGGCGGCGGTGGGAACTTTGAAGCGAAGGCGAGGCGGCTGCGTTTGCGGGCGCTGCAATCGATGGCGGAGCAGGTTGATGCGGGGTTTATCGCGACGGGACATCACGCGCGGGATGTGCTGGAGTCGGTGATCATGGCGGTTGCACGCGGGACGGGGCTGCGCGGGCTTTCGGGGATTGCGCAGAGCACGCGGCTGAGCGGCGGGGTGCGGTTGATCAGGCCCATGCTGGGTGTGACGCCTGAAGATGCGCGCGGGGTGTGCGTGCGAGCGGGGTGGGTGTGGAGTGAGGACGCCACGAACGAGGCGGCGGATCCGAGGGCGGGGCTGCGGTCGAAGGTGCGGGGGCTGGTTGTGCCGAGGGTTCTGGAGTTGATGCCGGGGGCGGAGTTGGGGGCGGTGCGGTCGGCGCTCGCGGCGCGGGATGCGCAGCGGCTGGTGGCGTCGATCGCGAAGCGCGGTGCGGCGCGGGCGAAGGTTGGCGATGAAGTGCCGGAGAATGACGGCTCGCGCGTGGTGTGGGATCGGGCCGTGGTCAGGCGGATGAAGCCGATCGTGCTCGCGGAGATGTTGCGGCGTGCGGTTGAGCGTGTCAGTGGTGGGCGGGGTTTGCGTGCGGTGACGCGCGGGGCGATCGAGGCGGCGTGCCGGGTGATTCGCGGGGGCGGGACGGAGCGCAAGCGGCTGACCATCGGGCCGGCGGAGGCGGTTGTGGACGTTCGGCGGGTGGTGATTCGTCTGCGAGAGACCAAGAAAGAGGACGGGCGGCGGGCGTGAAGGTATCCTGAGTGATCTATGGGCAAGTCACCACGAGCGGCGGCAACTCGACGGAAGGTTCTGCACGAGGGCGGCACGCCCAGGCGGCGCGGCGCGGGGAAGCCCGCGAGTGTGGATGCCGCGGTGGTGGGACGCTCGGCGGCGAATGCCGGCGGCGAGGGGCTGACGGCGTTGAGCGGCTCGATCCCGCACGGCGAGTTCATGCACCGTCGCGAGCGTGTCCTGAAAGAGCTTGGCAAGGGCGTGGGGTTGGTCTTTGCTGGTTCATGGGATGACCATCACGGGGAGGTTGATCCATTCTTTTTTTATCTCACGGGGATCAGCACCGAGCAGGGCGCGTGCGTGCTGCTGGATCCGACGCACGAGGACCCGAGCAAGCGGGTGGTGCTGTTCTTGAGGCCCATGAACCCGGAGGCCGACCGGTGGGACGGGCTGCGTGAGGAGATCGGCGCGGGTCTGCGGGCGAAGCACGGCTTCCGCACGATCATGCGCACCACGCACCTGCCCATGATGCTCACCGCGGCGGCGCGGCGGAGCAAGACGCTCTGCTGCCTGCACCCCTTCGCGGTCTATCCCGCGGCGGTATCGGAGGATCTGGCGACGTTCAGGAAGGTGACGGAGAGGATGCCGGGGGTGGCGATCGAGGACCGCACGCAGGTGCTGGCGTCGATGCGGGCACGCAAGAGCCGGGCGGAGATTCTCGCGGTGCAGCGTGCGGCGGATATCACGGCGCTGGGGTTCGCGGCGGCGATGCGGACGCTGGCGCCGGGCGTGGGTGAGGGCGCGGTGCAGCGGGCGATCGAGTTCGCTTACGGCGAGGCGGGTGCGCAGGGGCTGGCGTTCGGGTCGATCGTCGGCTCGGGGTTGAACGCGACGGTGCTGCACTACCGCGCGAACAACCACGACACGAAGGCGGGGGAACTCGTGGTGGTGGACTCGGGTGCGAAGTTCGCGGGGTACTGCGCGGATGTGACGCGGACGCTGCCGGTGAGCGGGCGGTTCACGCGTGAGCAGCGCGCGGTGTACGAGGTGGTGCTCATGGCGCAGGAGGCGGCGATCGCGGCGTGCAAGCCCGGTGCGCCGATGCACAAGGTCGACGCGGCGGCGCGGGCGGTGTTGGAGAGCGCGGGGCTGGGCGATTACTTCGTCCACGGCATCGGGCATCACCTGGGGATCAAGGTGCACGACATCGACCCGAAGCAGCCGCTGGAGCCGGGGAACATCGTGACGATCGAGCCGGGGGTGTACATCCCCGCGAAGAAGCTGGGCATCCGCATTGAGGACGACGTGCTGATCACCTCGCGCGGGCGCGAGGTGATGACGCGGGCGATCCCCAAGACGGTTGAGGATGTCGAGCGGGCGATGGCGGACCGGGAGTGAAGGGGAAAGAAGTCGCGAGACTCGGGTCGCGAGACGCGAGAATCAGGAAGTTGCGAGCTATGCCGTGGTTGAAGCGGCGGTGCTCGTAAGGGCTGGCAGTGAACGACTTTGGGTGTGCTCACACTCGCGACTCGGCACTCGCGACTTGCGACTTGTGCTCAGATCAGCCTGAGCACGGTGAGGGCGTGGTCGTGGAGCCAGACGGTGATTTGGATGGCGTAGTCCCAGACGAACTGGGAGAGGAAGACCCACGCGATGATGAAGGCACCGAGGGCCATGAGGCGGCCGAACTCGGACTCGAAGAACTCTTCGTACTTGCGTGAGTAGGTGCCGACGATTCGCGAGCCGTCGAGGGGCGGGATGGGGAGGAGGTTGAAGGCGGCGAGGGCGATGTTGAGCCAGGCGCCGATCATGAAGAAGAGTGCGGCGCGATCTGCGGGGGTGGCGGAGGGGTCGGTGATTTTCAGGAAGCTCAGCGCGCCGGAGCTTGTCGCGGGGCTGACGGCGATTCGGTTGATCATCGCGGCGACGATGATGCAGACGACCGCGATGGCGAGGTTCATCACGGGGCCGGCGGCGGCGACAAAGGCGGGGGCGGATCGCCCTCGCATGGCGCTGGGGTTGATGGGCATGAAGCCGGTGGGGAGCCCGAGGAAGATGAGCATGACGATGCCGTTGAACCCCATGTGGACGGAGGGGTCCCAGGTCATGTGCCCGGAGTAGATGGGGGTGCGGTCGCCGACGCGGATGGCGGCGTAGCCGTGGGCGAGTTCGTGGAGGCAGACGGAGACGATGCCCAGCACGAGCCAGGCGACGATGAGGGGGTAGCCGCCGAGGGAGTGGAGCACGATGGGCCACCAGGTGATCATGCTTTGCTCTGGGGGGTTGTTGGGTTTGGTGATGAGAGAGGGAGAGCGAAGGCGTAGGAGTGTATTCGCGGGGAAAGAAAAAACCCGGGTTGAAGCCCGGGTTGGTGAGAAGCTGCTTGATTTCAAGGCAAAAGCGCATGGCTCTGGAGAGCCGTGCCACCGGAGAGCCGATTCAAGCGGCCTTGACGGCGCCCTTGTTGGCCTTGGAGGCCTTAACGGCCTTTTCGACAATGGCGTCGAAGGTCTTGGGGTCGTGGATGGCGATCTCGCTGAGCATCTTGCGGTTGAGCAGGATGCCGGTCTGGCGGAGGCCGTTCATCAGGACGCTGTAGCGGGTGCCGCGCATCTGGCAGGCGGCGGTGATGCGGACGATCCAGAGCGAGCGCATGTCGCGCTTGCGCTGACGGCGGTCGCGGTAGGCGTAGACGCCGGCGCGGACGACGGCGAGACGGGCGCGCCAGAAGCTGTGGCGCTTGCTGTTCTGGTACCCGGAGGCCAGGTCCATGATGCGTTTACGCTTCTGAGCTCGGGCGGCACCTTTACGAACGCGGGGCATAGGAAACTCCTGCAGGGTCCGAGACGGGGAGGCGTGATTGACGCCTGGCTTTTTCTCCCGTCGGACGGTGAAAATGAAACGCGTGCGGACCGTTCCGCAGGCGCGGCTGCCGGGGGCGATGGTCGGTGATCGATTCCTCGATCACGGAAAACACCCGCGCGGCGAAGGGGACTGGATTACTTCGCGGCGGCCTTGGCCTTCGCGGCCTTGGCGGCTTTGCGCTCGGCGGGCGAGGGGCTCTTGCGCAGCGAGGCGCGGGGCTGGTCGCGCCCACGCAGGCGGCGGAAGAGGAGGCCTTCGAGGGCCTTGGCCTCGGCGTTGGAGACGTAGCGGTCCTTGCGCAGGCGGCGCAGACGGTCCGGGCTCTTGCCGCTCTTGAGGTGCTTGCTGTTGGCGCTCTTGTGCTTGAGCTTGCCGGTCTTGGTGATCCGGACGCGCTTCAGCAGGCCCTTGTGGGGTTTGTTCTTCGGCATGATGCGTAACTCCGACCGCGAAGGGCGATGGATACCCACCGACGCTTCGCGAATAAGGGGGTGATGCTAGGAGGCACTTTCCCCCGGGTCGAGTGAAGATGAGGATGAAACGACACCTTTGGTGGTGATTTGGTCGGTTTGCTGGTGTTTGGGGTGGCGTGAGCGGTGCTTGTTTGGGTTGGGCACGGGTGCGCTCACGGGCAGACGAAGCCGTCGGCGGCGTCGTCGGGGGTCTCGACGCCGCGGAGCGGCTGGGCCTTGCCGCCGCGGTGCATCTGCTGGGCCTGGCGGATGGCGTTCTCGAGCGATTGCGGCAGCCAGATGTTGTCGTCGCTGGTGATCATCGGGGTGTTTAGCCAGCGGGCGGAGAGATCGGAGAGCAGGACGTTCTGACCCAGCCCGGCGTGGTTGGGCGAGTTTTCCATCACGTCGATGAAGCGGGCGCCGCGGCGGGCGTTGACCACGACGGAAGAACGGTCGGCGAGGAGGACGACCGGGCGCGTGGTGTGCCAGACCGCGCCGGTGGAGGCGCCGACGCGCCCGAAGAGGTTCATGAAGCTGAAGGAGACTTGGGGGAACTGGTCCCAGTCGCGCTTGGATTCGCCGTTGCAGGAGCGCACGGCGTCGGGGTTGCCGGCGCAGGCGAGTTGGTCCATCGAGGCGTACTTGACGCGTTTGAGGGTGTAGAGGTTGGCGGAGTTGGATTCTTCGGGGCGCGAGCCGACGTTCCACCAGGGGGTGCCGCCGAGGGAGGCGGAGGCCATGGGGACGGCCTCGCGGTTGTCGTTTGCGTAGCGTGAGAAGGCGCCGGCGATGGCGTTGAGGTTGGCAAGGCATGCGGCCTGTCGGCCGGACTGACGCATGGTGGAAAGCACCGGCCAGATGACCGCACCGGCGATGAGCAGCAGCGCGGCGACGGAGATCAGATCACCCATGCGGAGGCGCGGACGCTCGCGGCGACGCTCGTTCGCGTTGAATCGCAGACGGTCCTGCTGGGATTCGATCGACTGGGTGATGGTGGCGAGTGTTCGTGTGATGAGTTGTTCGCGGCTGGTTTCGCTGAGCGGATCGCCCGAGCGAGACATCGGGGCGGTATCGAGCAGCGACAGGACGCGGGCCTGGTGTGCGGCGCGGTCGCGCATGCCCGAGGCGACGCGCGAGGGGTCCATGTTCGCCTGCACGAGGGCTTCCAGCGCGTCCTCGTCGGCGGGTGAAAGCTGCACGTGCTCGGGGTTCACGTCGAACTCGCGGATGCGGTTGACGCAGCAGGCCACCAGCTCGTCGCAGGTGCAGGCGGTGCGGTTGGCTGAATCGGAACTGCCCGAGGCGGGCGTGAGCGGAACGTCGAGCATCCCCAGCACGCGCATCAAGCGCTCGGCCCGGCTTCGGAAATCGGGATCAACCTGGTCGAGGTTGAAATCCGCCGCGACCAGACGGTCCAAAGCCTCCGCGTCTTCGTACGCGAGCTTCTCACTGGGCAGATTCGGGTTGGAACGATCGTCGATCATGAGCTGGTTTGACCCTTGCTGATGACTTGCCACTTTCGAGCGAAAGCGGCGACGGCGGCGTGCAGGCGGCTCTTCACGGTGCCCAGCGGGATGTCCAGGGCGTCGGCGATCTGGTTGTAGCTCATCTTCTGGAAGTACGCGAGGAGGAGCACCTCGCGGAGAGAGACGGGCAGATTGCTGATGACGCCTTGAACCATGGAGTCGCGCTCGGCGGAGGAAACCGCGTCGGAGGGCTGATCAACCCGGACCTGCATCAGGTCCATGAAGGTTGTTGCGTCGCCCGACGAAGATGACTTGGAGACGGGGCTGTCGAGGTCGAAGGCCCGCCGCCGGGCGTTTCTACGCAGCAGGTCCCGGGCTTTGTTCGCGGCAATTGTAAAAAGCCACGGTTTGAATCGCCGCGAGGCGTCGAAGACGTCCGCGGAAATGTGAACCTGGAGAAAGGTGTCCTGAAAAACGTCCTCGGCGGAGGCCCGATCACCCGTCAGGCGGATCAGAAACCGCATCAGGTCGTCGTGGTGCCGGCGGATGAGCTCTTCGAGCGCGCGGGATTCACCGGCCCGATAAGCCTGCAGCAACTCGTTGTCGGTGCGTTGGTCCAAGCGGGGAAAGTGTACGAAAGTTCCGCTCGTCGCGTTCGGCTGCGGTTTGCGAAAATGTGCCGGGGTGTGGATGATCCGTCGGTGAGTCGAACGGGTGCCAATGTCAGAGCGGAGGATGAGGGGGGTGAGGGGCTAGAGG
>JACVCS010000120.1 GCA_016741915.1 Phycisphaerales bacterium
CTGCCCTCATGGGTGCGCACCTATACCCGAGTACGCCTCTGGGTGCAGGCCAAACTCGTGCTCTCCGAACTCAGACTTGAAGCCCGATCTCTCAGAAAACCCGCGTGAAACGCATAATCCTCTGAAGTCGTCGGCTCTGAGGTGGGCGGGTTGAGTCGGCGATGTTTCAAGAAGGCATCGAGGGATCGGGGCATCGGGGCATCGAGGGGTGGGGGGGTGAATACGGCGTGGGGGCAACGAGGGTGGTTACTGTTTGTACATGGGAAGCCTGCCGCGGGTTGTTGTTGAGCTGCTTCAGCGGCTCGATGAGATTGGGGAGTATCCGCCAATGGTGAAGGCGGTGGATTCGAGGCGTCGCATCGCGGGAACGGCGTTCTTTCCGGGGGGATTTGGGCTGTGGAGTCCGGGGGGAGTGGCGGCGGCGTTGCCGGCGAGACCGATCGTGATTGTGGGGCACAACTGGGGCACGCCGAGGGATCACGACGAGGCATTTGAGGAGGGGTGTGAGTTTGACGAAGGTTGGGAGGAGTCGAAGCGTCGCGCTTGCGCGACGTGGTGGAATTTACTGCCGATACTTCGGGGCGCGGGCATTGAACCGGGGTGGTGTTTCTTTACGAATGCGTACATGGGATTGAAGGCGGATACCGCGAGCAATGTGGGGCCGATGCAGGTTGATGATGACTTTGCGCGACGGTGTGTGGAGTTTTTGGGGGTTCAGTTGGGGATGTTACGGCCGGGGCTTGTGATTGCGATGGGGGAGGAGTCGCGGAGTGCGTTGGCTCGGTTGTTTCCGGAACCTGCGGCGTGGCGCGGACCGCGTGGGGGACATCGGGGAGTTGTCCAACTGCGTAAGTCGCGGGTTGATCTTGTGTCACCTCAGAGCGAGGAGCGGGCGTTCGTGCTGGCGGTGATTGCCCATACGTGCGATCGACGGAATCTTTCGGAAGGTTTGAATGAGGAGATCGCTCTGATTCGACGAGCGATGACGATGAGTGAGACGGGCAGATGAGTGGGGCGATGGTCTGCGTGGAAGAATGCGGTGGGTGGCTGGAGTGGATCACCGGGGTTAGAGATTTTGGTCATGTGCTTGTTCGTGGTGATTTCGTGTGCGTGCTCCGCCCCACGCGGAGCGTGGGGGTACCCGGATTCGACACCTCACGCGGAGCGTGAGGTGCGGGGTGACGCGGTGGTGGCACGGGGTGGTTGGAGTGGGTATCTTGGGGGCACTATGAACAGTGCTGCTGCTTCGGGCGTTGCTGGTGTTGGTGGTGGGGGTGGTGGGGCGGAGTCGATTGATCGCTCGGCGGCTTGGGGGGCGTTGGCCGCGCATGCGAAGGAGATGGCGGGGGTTCATCTGCGCTCGTTGTTTGCGGAGGATGCGCAGCGGTTTGAGAAGTTTTCGCTGGAGTTCAAGGCCGGGGCGGATGCTTCGGTGCTTTTGGACTATTCGAAGAACCGGGTGACGGCGCGGACGATGGAGTTGCTGCGGGACTTGGCGCGTGCGGCGTGCGGCGGGGTTGGTGTTTCGGAGATGGCGCGGCGGATGTTTGCGGGGGAGAAGATCAACTTCACGGAGCAGCGGGCGGTTTTGCATGTGGCGCTGCGGAACCGGGGCAACCGGGCGATTCTGGTGGATGGGAAGGATGTGATGCCGGGGGTGAACGCGGTTCTGGAGCAGATGAAGGGGTTTAGCGAGGCGGTGCGGAGCGGGGCGTGGCGGGGGCACACGGGGAAGGCGATTACGGACGTGGTGAATATTGGGATTGGTGGGTCGGATTTGGGGCCGGTGATGGTGTGTCATGCGCTGACGCCGTGGAGCAAGCGTGGGCTGCGGATGCACTTTGTGTCGAACGTGGACGGGACGCACATGGCGGAGGTGCTGCGGAATGTGAGCCACGAGACGACTCTGTTTATTGTGGCGAGCAAGACGTTTACGACGCAGGAGACGCTGTGCAACGCGCTGACGGCGCGGGAGTGGTTTTTGTCGCAGGCGAAGGAGCCGGCGGCGGTGGCGAAGCACTTTGTGGCGTTGTCGACGAACGCGGAGAAGGTTGCGGCGTTCGGGATTGACACGCGGAACATGTTCCCGTTCTGGGACTGGGTTGGCGGGCGGTATTCGCTGTGGTCGGCGATCGGGCTGCCGATTGCGATCTCGGTGGGGTTTGAGAAGTTTGTGGAACTGCTCGAGGGTGCGCACGAGATGGACAATCACTTTGTCAGTGCGCCGCTGGAGCGGAACCTGCCGGTGACGTTGGCGCTGCTTGGGGTGTGGTACGGGAACTTTGTTTCGCCGGCGGCGGAGTCGCACGCGATTCTGGCGTATGACCAGTATCTGGATCGGTTCGCGGCGTATTTCCAGCAGGGGGATATGGAGTCGAACGGGAAGTCGGTGGATCGGCAGGGGAGGCGGGTGGCGTATTCGACGGGGCCGGTGATTTGGGGTGAGCCGGGGACGAACGGGCAGCACGCGTTTTATCAGTTGATTCATCAGGGGACGCGGCTGATCCCGTGTGATTTTCTGGCGCCGTGCAGGACGCAGAACCCGGTGGGGAACGAGGCGATGGGGCGGCATCATCCGATTTTGCTCAGCAACTTCTTTGCGCAGACGGAGGCGTTGGCGTTTGGGAAGACGGAGGAGCAGGTGCGGGCGGAGTTGAAGGCGGGGAAGGTGGAGGGGACGATGGCGGAGATGTTGGTGCCGCACAAGGTGTTTGAGGGGAACAGGCCGACGAACTCGATTTTGGTTGGTGAGGTCAATGCGCGGACGCTGGGGGCGTTGATCGCGATGTACGAGCACAAGATTTTTACGCAGGGGATGATCTGGAACGTGAACAGCTTTGATCAGTGGGGTGTGGAGCTTGGGAAGCAGTTGGCGCAGAAGATCTTGCCGGAGTTGGGTGGGGGGGAGATGGTGAAGACGCACGATTCGTCGACGAACGGGTTGATCAATCACTATAAGCGGAGCCGGGGGCGGTGAGGGGGGCACGGGGCACGGGGCACGGGGCACATAGCACATGGCCACAGGGCACATGGCACAGAAGACGGGGAAGGTGCGGGAGTTGGGAATCGGGAATCGGGAATAGGGAATAGGGAATCGGCATTCGGCAGTAGCGGATGTGCGCGCGCGGGTGTTTTCTGCTATTGCCTGTTCCCGATTCCCGATTGCCTTGCTTTGTCAACGAAGTGAGGGAAGGGATGGAAGGGGAAGAAGAATTACCGCAGAGGCGCTGAGGCGCGGAGAAGAGTGAGGAGGGGTGGGCCGGGGGGTTGGGGCTGGTTGGTTGATGGTGTTGGCGTGGTGGGTGCTTCTGTTGAAGAAGGCAACTGGGGATGAGGCATCGGGGCATCGAGGGGGGAACTGGGCTCTTTCTGCGATTGCCCATTCCCGATTCCCGATTGCCTGTTCTTGTGTCTTCGGGCTAGTCCTTGAGGCTTTCCAGCTCGGCCCAGCGTTCGAGGAGTTGGTCGCTGCGGGTTTGGGCTTCGGTGATTTCGCGGCAGATGGTGTCGAGCTTTTTGCGGTCGCTGAGGACCGCGGGGTCGTTCATCTGGGTTTGCAGGTGCTTGATGCGCTCGTCGAGCCTGGGCATCTCGGCTTCGATGTCCGTGAGTTCGCGCTGCTGCTTGTAGGTGAGTTTCTTTTTGGTTTGTGTGGCGGTGGTGGTTGTGGTGGATTCGGATGATGTGGCGGTGGATGTGGGTGCGGGTGCGGCGGCGGCGGGTTTGGCGGTTTGCACGGCGAGGAACTGCTGGTAGTCGGCGTAGAAGTGGGCCTGGCCTGTGGCGTTGCCTTCGAGGTAGAGGATTTTGTTGGCCAGGCGGTCGAGCATGGCGCGGTCGTGGGTGACGAGGACGAGGGCGCCGGCGAACTCTTCGAGTGATTCTTCGAGGACTTCGAGGGTGGGGATGTCCAGGTCGTTGGTGGGCTCGTCGAGGATGAGCACGTCGGCGGGTTCGAGCATGAGGCGGGCGAGGTGGACGCGGGCGAGCTCGCCCCCGGAGAGTGTGGAGAGGGGGCTGTCGAGCTGGTCTTTGGTGAAGAGGAACATCTGGGCGTAGCCGGCGACGTGGAGCTGGCGGCCCTGGTAGATGACGATGTTCTGCGGGGCGAGGGCTTCGGCGAGGGTGAGGTTGGGGTCGAGCTCGGCGCGGTGCTGGGAGAAGTAGACGATGCGCAGGCCGGGCGCGTGCTGAACGGTGGCGAGGGGCGGTGCGGAGCGTGGGAGTTCGTGGGCGATGGAGGCGGCGTAGGCGATGGCTTCGGGGGAGGGAGGATCGGAGGGTTGTTGGAGGGTGAGGACGCGGAGGAGGGTGGATTTGCCGGAGCCGTTGGGGCCCATGAGGCCCAGGCGGGTGCCGGGGGAGAGGATGATGTCGACGTCGCGGAAGAGGGGGGCGGTGGGGATGGAGGCGGAGACGCCGCGGGCGACGAGGAGTTTTTGGGTTTTGCGGTCGGAGGAGAGGAAGTCGATGGCGGCGGCGCGTGGGGGCGCGGTGCGGAGCTTCATGGCGGCGAGCTCGTCGATGCGCTGCATGGAGGCGTGGATGCGGGACTTGCTTTTGGTTCGGCGGGCTTTGGCGCCGCGGGCGAGCCAGCGGAGGTCTTCTTTGACCTGGCCTGCGAGGGCTTGCTGCTGGCGGAGTTGGCCTTCGAGGAAGGCGTCTTTGCGTTCGAGGAAGGTTTCGTAGTCGCCCTCGGCGGAGAAGGTGCCCTGGGGGTAGGCGGTTGAGAGTTCGACGACGCGGGTGGCGACGGCCTGGAGGAAGAAGCGGTCGTGGGTGATGAAGACGGAGGCGAAGGGTGAGGAGCGGAGGAGGGATTCGAGCCAGGTGATGGATTCGAGGTCGAGGTGGTTGGTGGGCTCGTCGAGCATGAGCAGGTCGGGCTCGAGGGCGAGGGCGCGGGCGATGGCGAGGCGTTTGCGCTGGCCGCCGGAGAGAATGTTGGTTGGGCGGGTGAGATCGGAGAAGCCGACGCGGTAGAGGGTTTGCTCGGCGTGGAGGGTGATCTCGTGTTCGTCGTGGAGGTGGGAGGGGGGGTTTGCGGTGAGGGCGGCGATGACGGTGGAGAGGATGGTGGAGTCGGCGGGGAAGGTGTCGGCCTGGGGGACGTAGGCGGTGCGGAGGTTTTTGCGGTAGGTGATGTGGCCTTCGTCGTGGTGTTCGAGGCCGGCGAGGATTTTCAGGAGTGTGGATTTGCCTGAGCCGTTGGGCCCGATGAGCCCGAGACGCTCGGAGGGGTCGATGGTGAGGGAGACGCTGGTGAAGAGGGTTCGCGGGCCGAAGTGTTTGGAGAGCTCGCGTGCGGAGAGTGCGGGTGGGGAAGGGGGCATGGGCGGAGGGTAGAGGGGCGGTTGGTGGAGTAGGGGGATGGTTTTCGGACGGGGATGGCGAAATGGACGTGAAAGTGGGTGCGCGGTGCGGGGTGTGCGGGCAACCGGCGGGGGGCGAGGGTGTATCAGAGATGGCGGGGTGGCTGAGTGCGGGGAGGCGGGGGACAGTGTGGTGCTCGGGGGTGGGGGGTGGAAGGTGAAGCCCGGCGGCGCGGCGTGGGCGGTGGTGTTGGTTGGGTGTGATTTGGGCGGCGGGGGGACGGTGGGGAGCGAACAATGGGGGAGGGGTCGGCGTTGGATGGTGGCCTGGATGAGGGTCTGCGCGAGAGCGCGCTTGAGGGACCGGCTGGGCGATGGTGATTCTGGGTGACTGAATCGGGAGCAAAGCACATGAGCACGAAGAACTTGGCGGGTGTGGCGAAGGTTGGGGGCGTGGCGAAGTCGGCGATGCTTCGGCTGATGGCGCGGGCCGGTCGGTCGGAGCGTGCGCGTGTCGGCGTGGCCGGGCGGCGGCGTGGGGCGGGGTTCACGCTTTTGGAGATGATGCTGGTTGTGCTGATCATCGGGATGCTGGCGACGGTGAGCGTGGTGGCGATCGGCGCGCGGATGAACGCGGCGCGCGAGAGCACGACGAAGGTGAAGCTGAGCGAGTTGAAGACGGCGCTGCTGAGCTATCAGATGGAGTATGCGGCGTATCCGGAGCGGCTGGAAGCGCTGGTGCCGAAGTTCATCGAGAAGGTGCCCAAGGACGCGTGGGGGAAGGATTTCTTTTATTCGCCGACGGGCGCGACGGATCCTTCGGGGGCGCCGCGGTTCGAGTTGATCTCGACCGGACGGTCGGGCGAGCGTGGCGGGCAGGACAATATCAATGTGTGGACGATGGACGCGGCGCCTTCGCAGTGAGGGCGGCGGGTGATCGCGTTGGCGCGTGCGCGCGGGAGTGTGGACGGTGGCGAGTCGACGCGGCGTGACGATTCTGGAGGCGGTGTTGTCGACGGTCATCCTGGGGATGACGGCGGTGGCGGTGTCGTCGGCGGTTGGGTATGTGCAGCGGAGCGCGGAGCGGGGGAAGTTGCGGCAGCACGCATATGAGACGGCGAACCGGATCATGCTGCAGTGGTTGGACGATGAGACGGCGATGCCGCGGCAGGATCTGGGGTACTTTGACGGGACGTACTGGTTTCACTGGGACATTCAGGTGACGCCGCTGGTCGTGGAGGTGCCGGGGGATTCGGTGTTGGTTGCGCCGTCGGAGGGGCAGGCGGTGAACCTGTTCAATGCGCAGAAGCTGGTGACGGTGCGGGTGTATAACGGGGTGCCGAATGGGATTGGTGGGGTTGCGCGGGGTGATGATGAGCTGGCGTTGCTCAGCCGAACGCACAATCCGATTGCGAAGTTGTCGGGGCGGAACCCGGACGCGGGGATTCGGGTGGCGGGGAATCGTGATCGCACGGCGACGATTATGTCTGACATTTTTCAGCAAGGTGCGGGGGGTGGTGGAACGGGTTCGGGTGCGGGGGGGACGAGGCCTGTGACGGTGCCGAGCGGGAGTGGGGTGGGGACGCCGGGCGGTGGTGGTGGGGGGAAGAAGTGAAGCGATGATGATGAGGATGCGCGCGAGAACCATCTCGGGTGTGGGGGGTTTGGAGCTGCGAGCACGGCGCGGGTCTTCGCGTGCGCGGCGTGTGCGGCGTGCTTTCACGATGGTCGAGGCGGTTTTGGCGACGGTGATCGCCGCGATGGTGGTGATCACCGCGATGACGATGCTGCTGGGTGTGGTGCGGGTGGAGCGGACGTCTCGGAGCACGGCGCAGACGAGTTATGAACTGACGCGGGCGCACACGGCGATGATGCGGGCGCTGCGGCAGATTGTGGTGAGCGATGGGCGGGCGCCGGCGGCGAAGGAGGGTGCGGCGGGCGGGAGAGAGGGCGGCGCGGGCGAGGGGGGTGGGGCGAACAGCCCGGCGACGGCGGGCGGGGGGGGGGGGGGCGGTGCGGGTGGGCGGCTGCCGCGGGCGAAGGGGGGTGGGGCGGGGGGGTACGGCGATGGGGGGGGGGCCGGGTTGGCTGCGGACGCGAGGGGGGGCGCGTCTGAGGGGGGGCGCGGG
>JACVCS010000121.1 GCA_016741915.1 Phycisphaerales bacterium
GAGGGCGGCGGTGGTGGTGGCGGCGATGTGGCGTACGTGGATGAGGGCGATGAGTACGAGTCGGGCGTGGGTGGGCCTGATGGTGGCGGTGGTGGTGGTCCGGGCGGTCCCGGTGGGCCCGGGGGTGAAGGTGGTGGTGATCGTGGTGGGCGACGCCGGCGGCGGCGGCGTGGGCGCGGTGGTCGTGGTGGAGGCGATCGCGGTGGTGATCGCGGCGGTCCGGGTGGTGGCGGTGGGTTTGGTGGCGGGCGCGGCGGTGGAGGTGGTGGTGCGTCCGGCGGTGGTGGAGGCGGCGGAGGCGCCGGCGGCTCGGGGCCGTCGTCTTCTTCGTCATCGTCGTCATCGGCTTCGGCTTCGTCTGGATCGGGGTCGTCGTCGGGCTCGTCGGCGGCGGGGGCGGGTGGTGGGGGCAGCGGTGGTGGTGCGCCGAAGCCTCGGACGTTGTACTCGGCGTTTCGTCGGTTGAAGCCCGGGCAGGTGCCGCGGGGCGGGCGCGACGAGTGATCGGCGGGCGTGCGGGCGTGGTTGATGCGGTGGGCGGTGCTGCGGCGTGTTGGTGAGATTGGTTGATGGTTGTGCGTTGGCGCGGATGAGGAGCGTGGCGGCATGAGCGTGCGTGCGCGGGTTGATGGCGATGGTGGTGGTGATCGTGATCGCGCGCGCGCGGTTCGGCGGGTTGTGCTGCTGGGCTCGACGGGTTCGATCGGCACGCAGGCGGTGGAGGTGATCGAGCATCTCAACGCGCTGGCGGAGCGTGGCGAGGCGCATCAGCGGTTTGAGGTGGTGGGGCTGCTGGTGAACCGCAACGCGAAGGCGGCGGCCGAGCAGGCGCGGAAGCTGGGTGTGCGCAGTGTCGGGGTGAGCGCGGCGGAGTTGTCAGGTGAAGACGAGCGCGCAGTCGAGGAGATGATCGCCGCGGGGGTGAAGGTCTACCGCGGATCGGCGGCGGCGGAGCGGATGGTCCGCGAGATCGATTGCGAGGTTGTGCTCGCGGCGATGGTCGGCGCGTCGGGGATCGGCGCAACGCTCGCGGCGGTTGAGCTGGGGCGCGATGTGGCGCTGGCGAACAAAGAGACGCTCGTGGCGGCGGGGGCGCTGGTCACCGCGGCGGCGCGGCGGAGCGGGGCGAGGTTGCTGCCGGTGGACAGCGAGCACTCGGGGGTCTGGCAGTGCTTGGTTGAGGAGGGTGTGCGGAAGAGCTGCGCGATGAGCGCGGTGTGCCCGCCCATGGCGTGCGGAGTCAGTGGGGTGGGCAACAGCGGCGTGAAGCGGATCGTGCTCACGGCCAGCGGGGGGCCCTTCCGGGCGATGAGCAAGGAGGCGTGCTATCACGCGACGGTGGCGCAGGCGCTGAAGCACCCGACGTGGACGATGGGTGCGAAGGTGACGATCGACTCGGCGAGCCTGACGAACAAGGCGCTGGAACTGATCGAGGCGCACTGGCTTTTCGGGGTTGGCTCGGAGGAGCTCGGGGCGGTGATTCACCCGCAGAGCGTGGTACACTCGATGGTGGAGATGCTCGACGGGAGCGTGGTGGCGCAGCTTGGGGCGCCGGATATGCGGACGCCGATTCAGTTGGCGCTGACGTACCCGGTGCGGAGCGCGGGGGTTTCCAAGACGCTGGACCTGCTTCGGCTCGGGACGCTGGAGTTCTTTGAGGCGAGCGAAGAGCGGTTCGAGGCGTTGGGCTTGGCGCACCGGGTGATCCGCGAGGGTGGCACGAGCGGGGCGGTTTTCAACGGGGCGAGCGAGGCGGCGGTGGAGGCGTTTCTGGAGGGGAAGGTGGCGTTCGGGGCGATGCCGGGGCTTGCGCGCGGGGCGATGGATGCGCTGGGGGTGTCGGCGGTGCGCGATTTGGCGGATATTCACGAGGCGGACGCGGCGGCGCGGGCTTGGGTCCGCTCGGCCGTGATGGGCGATGGGCGGGCGGTCGTCGTGGGCGGCAGCGTTGACGCGGTGCGCGAAGGGGGGCGGGCGTGAGCGGCGGCGGCGGCTCGGTGCTGGAGCGCGCGCAGGGGCTCATGGGGATCGGGCGCTTCGCGGAAGCGCTGGAGATTCTGCGTACGGCGAGCAGGACCAAGCCCAAGGACGTGGCGGTGCTGACGCACATGGCGATGGTGCTGCTGGCGATGGGTGAAGCGGAACAGGCGGAGTTCACGCTTTTGCGCGCGGCGCAGTTCGCGCCGGACGATGCGCTCGTGCAGGGGCTCTTGGGCTCGGCGTACGTCACACTGGGGGACGGGGTGAAGGGTGAGCGGGCGCTGCGGCGGCACGTGCAGATCGTGGAGAAATCGGCGGCGGGGTGGTCGAACCTTGGCGTGGCGCTGGTCTTGCAGAAGCGGATGACTGAGGCGGAGGATGCGCTGCGCAGGGCGGTTGAGCTCGATCCGACGCTGGGGGCGGCGGCGCAGAGTTTGGCGCAGTTGTTGATCCAGACGGCGCGGTGCGAGGAAGCGCTGACCATCGCGTGGGCGCGGGGGAAGGCGGAGCCCGGCGATGGACGCGGGGCGCTCTCGGCGGCGGCGAGTGCCGCGGCGTACGCGTGGAGCATCAAGCCCGACGACGTGGCGGAGATTCACCGCGCGATGGGCGATGCACTACAGAAGGCGATGGACGCGTCGGTGGGTGGGGCGGATTCGGCGTGGTTCATTTCGGCGCGGGGGTTGAAGCACTGGAACGAGGCTGAGCCGAGGCCTTTGAAGGTCGGGCTGGTTTCGCCCGACCTGTGCGATCACGCGGTGGCGCGGTTTGTGCGGGCGCTGCTGGAGCATCACGACCGGCGTGAGATCGAGATCACCGCGTACAGCGTGGGCGGGCGTGACGATGAGATGCGCCGGCGGCTGAAGCCCTTGTGTGCGCGGTGGCGCGACTTTGTGCGCGGGACGGACAAAGCCCTTGCGGAGCAGGTGCGCAAGGACGGGATCCATGTGCTGATCGATATGGCGGGGAACACGGCGATGCACCGGCTGGGGGCGTTTGCGTTGCGGGCGGCGCCGGTGCAGATCAGCGCGTGGGGGTACCCGGCGACGACCGGGCTGGGGAGCATGGACTATCGGTTGGTGGACGCGATCACGGATCCGGCGGGGAGTGAGCGGTGGTTGAGTGAGAAGCCGATGCGGCTGGAGGGGTGCTTTACGTGCTTTGCGCCGGATGAGGGGAGTGAGGGGCTGGTGGTGGAGCGGTCGGGCGAGAGGGGCCCGGTGGTCTTCGGCAGTTTCAACAACATCGCGAAGATCTCGGCGCCGTGCGCGGCGTTGTGGGGGAAGGTGCTCAAGGCGGTGCCGGGCTCGCGGCTGGCGTTGAAGTCGGTCAACCTGCGCGAGCCGCGGGTGATTGAGGTTGTGCGGAAGCGGCTGGAGGAGGGGGGCGTGGAGTGGGGGCGGGTGGAGATTTTGCAGCCGACGGCGGATGTGCGGTCGCACCTTGGGGTGTACAGCGCGGTGGATGTGGCGTTGGATACGGTGCCCTATGCGGGGACGACGACGACGTGCGAGGCGCTGGTGATGGGTGTGCCGGTGGTCGTGCTGGAGGATTCGGAGCGGTATCCGATGCACGCGGCGCGGGTGGGTGTGAGTCTGCTCACGGCGGCGGGGTGTGAGCGGTGGATCGGGCGCGGGGAGGAAGGGTTTGTCGAAGTCGCCAAGAGGCTGGCGGGCGACATCGAGTCGGTGCGGTCGTCGCGGCGGGCGCTCTCGGCGAAGGTGCGTAGCAGTGCGATGTGCGACGGCAAGGCGTACGCATTGCGGCTGACGGAAGCGATCAGGCGTGCGTGGGCGGAGCGGGCGGGGGCGAGTTTGGCGGCGGGGCGAGAGGGAGCGGAGCGATGACGGTTGCGCCCGGGATTCTGGAGGAGTTTGATCGGCTGATCAACGCGGGGAAGCTGGGGCAGGCGCGGCAACTGGCGGAGCGTCAGGTGGCGGTGTGGCCGAATGAGGTGGCGGCGGTGGACATGATGCGGACGGCGCTGGTGGTGAGCAAGCGCCCGCGGAAGGCGCTGGAGTTTGCGAAGCGCGCGGTGGAGTTGGCGCCGGGGGAGGCGTCGATGTGGGACAACCTGGCGGTGGTCTTGACGATTCTGGGCGAGCGGGAAGAGGCGGCGAAGGCGGGGCGGAAGGCGGTTGAGCTGAACCCGGAGTATGCGTCGGGGTGGGTGCATCTGGCGTCGATCTTGATGCAGCAGAACAAGCTGGTGGAGACGGAGGAGCTGTGTATTGAGGCGCTGAAGCGGTTCCCGGGGAATCGCGAGCTGGTTTTGAGCAGGGCGGCGGCGCTGCTGGAGCAGGGGCGTGCGGACGAGTCGGAGGCGGTTCTGGCGGAGGCGCTGTTCTCTGATCCGGCGGACGTGATGTTGGCGGGTTTTTTGTGCTCGATTGCGAACTACCGAAGCCCGGTGGACCGGGCGAAGTTCATCGCGCAGCACCGCAACTATGCGCGGCTGTTGTCGCTGGCGGATTTGCAGAAGCCGATGGTTCACGCGAAGCCCAGGGTTGAGAACGGACGCGTGCTGGGGCGTGGGAAGGACGGGCGCGTGCGCTTGGCGTTCATGAGCAGCGATCTGCGGACGCACTCGGTGGCGTACTTTTTGGAGCCGATCCTTCGGCACCTGGACCGGTCGAAGTTCGATGTGCTCTGCTACAGCCTGCACACGCACGTGGACAATACGACGCGGAGACTGCGGGCGCTGGTGAGCAGCGACGGGGTGAATGAGGTTGAAAGCGGAGCGGGGGGGGCGGTCGGTGGTGAGGAGGAAGAGGGGCGGCTAGTGCGGAACTGGCGCGAGGTGGCGGGGGATTCGGCGGCGGAGATCTGCAAGCGGATAGGTGAGGACCGCGTGGATGTGCTGTTTGATTTGAACGGGTTGACGCTGGGGGCAAGGTCGGATGTGATGCGGCTGAAGCCGGCGCCGGTGATGGTGAACTACCTGGGGTATCCGGCGACGGCGGGGATGGCGACGGTGGATTATCGGTTGGTGGATTGGGTGACGGACCCGGCGGGGTGTGAGGATGCGGCGGTTGAGAAGCTGGAGCGGATGGAGGGGTGTTTTCTGTGCTATCAGCCGCCACGCGGGGAAATGGCGGCGGAGCCTGGGGAGATTGATGAGCCGGGGGAGAAGGGCGTGGTCTTTGGGTCGTTCAACAACCTGATGAAGTTCAATGATGATGCGGCGCGGGTGTGGGCGCGGGTGTTGAAGGAAGTTGCGGGGTCGCGACTGGTGATGAAGGCCGCGAGTTTGAGGGATGAGGGCGTGCGTGCGCGGACGATGGCGCGGTTTGTTCGGCACGGGGTTGATGCGGGGCGGGTGGAGTTGCTCGGGACGGTCAATGGGGTGCGCGAGCACTTGGAGATGTACCGTCGGGTGCATGTGGGGCTGGACATTTTTCCGTACGCGGGGACGACGACGACGTGCGAGGCGATGTACATGGGGGTGCCGGTGGTGACGCTGGCGCCGGCGAGCCCGGGTGCGATGCACGCGCACCGGGTGGGGGCCAGTTTGCTCACGGCGGTGGGTGTGACGGAGTTGATCGCGACGAGCGAGGATGAGTATGTGCGTACGGCGGCGGGGCTGGCGCGGGATGTTTCGCGGCTGAAGGCGTACCGCGCGACGCTGCGATCACGGGTGCTGGCGTCGAGCTTGTGCGATCAGAAGGGGTTCGCGGCGCGGTTCGCGGCGGCGGTTGAGCGGATGTGGCGGGGAAAGGCACAGGGCACATAGCACAGAGCCACATGGCACAGAACGGCAGGGACAGGGTGGTTGAGCTTGGGAGTTGGTGACGAGTGATCGTTGGGGTGTGGTTGGAGCGATGATGGGCGTGCCGGCGGGCATTCTGCTGCGGTTTGAGCGGGCGATGCAGGCGCGGCGCGTTCGCGAAGCGGTGGAAGTTGCGCAGTCGGCGGCGGCGGCGTACGCGGGCGAGGCGGTGGCGTGGGACATGGTGCGCGGGGCGATGGTGATGGCGGGGCGGCTTGAAGACGCGCTCGCGGCGGCGCGGCGCGTGCGCGAGCTTGAGCCTGCACGCGGGGAGGTGTGGCTCAACGAGGGGTTGGTGCTGGCGAAGCTGGAGCGCTTGAACGAGGCGGCGGAGAAGATGCAGCGGGCGGCGGATCTGCTGCCCGATTCGCGCGGGGCGTGGGTGGAGTTGTTGACGGCGTTGATCAGGGCCGGTCGATTGAGCGATGCGGAGGAGCGCGGCAAAGAGGCGGTGAAGCGGTTTGGGTCTGAGCCGGAGATTGTGTTCCGGTTGGCGTCGGCGTTGTGCGAGCAGGGGCGGGCGCGTGAGGCAGCGGCGGAGTTGTCGCGGGCGTTGTTTGAGAGGCCGGGCGACAAGGAGCTGGCGCTGACGCAGTGCGCGGTGGGAATCTACAGCGATGAGATGAAGCCCGAGATTCTGGCGGCGATGCACCGGAACTTCGGGCGCGTGGTGGAGATGGGTGTGAAGCGGGTGGGCGGCGGGGGTGTGGTTCAGAGCGCGGGCAAGGGGCGTGTGCGCGTCGGCGTGATCAGCAGTGATCTTCGACAGCACGCGGTTGGGCACTTTGCCGGTGCGGTGCTGGAGGGGTTGGATCGGAAGCGGTTTGAGCTGGTGGTGTACAGCACGTCGGGGGGCGTGGATGATGAGATGACCCGGCGGCTGAAGGTGCGGGCGGGTGTGGGTTTGGGGGAGGGGGGTGCGAAATGGGTTGAGGCGGGGGCGGTGACGAACGCGGGGGGGGGGGGGGGGGGGGCGGGAGGGCTGGCCGAGCGGATTGCGCGTGATCGCGGGGGTGTGCTGATCGATCTGAACGGGCTGACGGAGGGCGGGTGTTGGGATGTGCTGGCGATGAGGCCGGCGGCGGTGCAGATGACGTACCTGGGCTATCCGGGGACGACGGGGCTGAGCGCGGTGACGCACCGATTGGTGGACGTGGTGACGGACCCGGTGGATGCGCGCGTGGATGCGTGGCACACGGAGAAGCTGGTGCGGATGGATGGGTGCTTTGTGTGCTATGAGGCGGTGGAGGAGGCGGTGATGGGGCCGGATCGCTCGGCGGGCGGGTCTGTGGATGCGAAGGGGATTGTGTTTGGGAGTTTCAATCGATTGGCGAAGGTTGGGGCGCGAACGCTCGACGCGTGGGCGATGGTGCTGAAGGCGGTGGAGGGATCGAGGCTGATGATCAAGTCGGGGACGCTGCGCGATGCGGCGGTGGGTGAGAGGGTGCGTCAGGAGTTCGCGCGGCGCGGGGTTGATGCCCAGCGCGTCGAAGTCCGGGCCGGGTCGAAGAGCATCGCGGAGCATCTGGGTCAGTACCGCGGGATCGATATCGCGCTCGACACGCTGGGGTACTGCGGCACGACGACGACGTGCGAGGCGCTGATGATGGGGGTGCCTGTGGT
>JACVCS010000122.1 GCA_016741915.1 Phycisphaerales bacterium
ACGACCCCCGGGCCACAGCCCCGGCGCCCCAGCCGGCGCCCCCGCCGCCGCCGAAGGTGGTGGATTTCCAGGCCTTGCTGACGGAGATCAAGTCCGACGCGCGGGTGAGTGCGGCGGAGTCGCTGGCGATCACGGACGAGAGCTTTGCGCGCGCCGCGTGCGAGCTGGCGGATGCGCTGGCGCGCGGTGATGAGGCGAAGTTGTCGACGCTGCTGAATCGGCGCGCGTTGGGCGTGGTGCAGGAGTTGAAGGCCGCAGGAACGTGGACGCAGTCGACGAAGGGGCTGGAGGCGGTGCGGATTGTGTATGCCAGTGCGCCGGCGTCGCTGACAGAGATCGAGAAGCAGCAGGCGATGGAGATGTCGCTGAAGGCGAACGTGGCGGCGTCGAACCGCTTATTCGAGCAGTACATCGCGCGGGGGATCGAGCGTGCCGACGCGCGGGCGATGGCGGACGATCAGTTGAAGAAGATGAACCAGACGGTGTTGGCCCAGATGGTCGAGTCGGGCTCGAGCCTGATGGACGTGCCCGAGATGGTGTGTCTGACGGCGGTGCAGGACGGCAGCGGGTCGATCCTGCTGGGCTGGTCGGCGTCGCGTGCGGGCGGGAAGTGGACGTTCTCAAACTCATCGACGACGCCGATTGTGCGGGCGAAGGCGAACGATTGGGACGACATCGGGATGCTGGGCTTCTCGCTGGGGACGGGCAAGCTCGCCAGCGCGGAGGGCGGCGGCTCCTCATCGCCGGGTGGTGGCAGTGGCGGGGGCGGGCCGCAGAAGCCCAACTCGCCCGGCGGCGGCGGCGGTTCGCCCAGCGGGCCTTCGACCACGCCACCGGAAGGCCCGACGAAGCGGACTCCTGCGGGCCCGGTGAAGATCCCCGGTGTGGGGTGAGCGTGAAGAGTGGAAAGTCGCGAGTCGCGAGTCGTGAGACGCGAGACGCGAGAGATGAAGCAGAGCGCGACGTTGAGGTTGAGCCTTTTCGCTTTGAGCTTTGAGATTTGAGCTTTGCGTTTTCTTCGGTTCGTCCCTTCAGGAAGGCGGTTGCATCGTGTCTGACAGTGGCAAGCGGGTTGCGGTTGTGACGGGGGCTTCGCGTGGGATCGGGCGGGCGATTGCGATTCGTCTGGCGAAGGACGGGCGGCACGTGGTGTTGATCGCCCGCAGCGAGGGGCCCTTGAACGACCTGAAGGCCACGATCGAGATGAGCGGCGGGAGCGCGAGCGTGAAGGCCGCGGATATCTCGGACGCGGTGGCGTTCGGGAAGGTGATCGACGCGGTGGCGGAGGAGCACAAGCGGCTGGACATCCTGGTGAACAACGCGGGGATCACCAAGGACGGGCTGATCCTGCGGATGAGCGACGAGGACTGGACCAGCGTGATCCAGACGAACCTCAGCAGCGCGTTCGTGGCGATCCGCTCGGCGGCGCGGAGCATGATGCGCGGCAAGTTCGGGCGGATCGTGAACATCGCCAGCACGTCGGGCGTGGTGGGCAACGCGGGGCAGGCGAACTACGCCGCGGCGAAGGCGGGGCTCATCGGGCTGACCAAGACGGTGGCGAAGGAGCTGGGGGGCAAAGGGATCACCGCGAACGTCATCGCGCCGGGGTTCATCGAAACGGACATGACCGCGAACCTGCCCACGGAGATCAAGGAGGGCATCACCAAGCTCATGGCCATCAAGCGGCTGGGGCAGGTGGACGACATCGCGGCGGCGGTTGCGTATGTCAGCAGCGACGAGGCGGGGTTCCTCACCGGGCAGACGATCTGCGTCGACGGCGGGCTGACGATGTGCTGATGGGCGGGATGGGGGCGGCCGGGGTGAAGGTTCGGCGTATGGGTGCATCACATCAACGAGCGCACGGGGGCGAGGTGGCAAGCCCGCAGGCGGTGCTGCGCGGGGCGGCCCTGCGCGTGACGCCCGTGCGGCTGGCGGTGCTGGCCGTTCTGGCGGAGAGTTCGTCGGCGCTCGAAGCGGCGGAGATTTTTTCGAGGTTGAGTGAGCACACGGCAAAGGCGGGCGGCAAAGAACGCGAGGACTTTGACCGTGTGACGGTCTATCGCACGCTGAACTCGTTTGTCGAAAAGGGGATCGCGCACAAGGTCGACCCCGGGGACCGGGTCTTTCGCTTCTCGCTGACGGACCACGCGCACTGCTCTGAGCACAAGCATGACCATGAGCACCCGCATCTGGTCTGCGACTCTTGCGGCAGCGTGCAGTGCATGCCCGAGGCGGAGGTGATTATTCGTACGAAGGGCAACGGGCAGATGGGCGGGGGGAAGAAGCACGCCGCGAGCGTTCGCCCGCAGGATGTGACGCTGCACGGGACGTGCGGGCGGTGCGAGGGTGAGGGTGAAGCATCACCTTCGGCGGGCAAGCGCGGCTCGAAGAGCGAACGCCGGAAGAAGTCACGCAAAGACAGCGACGACTGAATTCGTCGGCTCTGATTTCAGCGTGCAAACTGCGCGGGAATCGGGAGCAGATCGCTCTGGGTGAGTTTGTCGGGGAGACTGTCGAGCACGCGGGCGTGGTCGATGGTGAAGGGGCCTGTGGTGGTTCGGCGCAGGGCGGTGAGGTGCGCGCCGGTGTTCAGGGCGAGGCCCAGGTCGCGGGCGAGTGAGCGGATGTAGGTTCCCTTGCCGCAGCGGACGCGGAAGGAGAGGGTGGGCCATTCGTAGCGGGTGAGTGAAAGCTCGTGGATCATCACGGGGCGATCGGGGAGTTGCACGGCCTCGGCGCCGCCTTTGCGCGCCAGGTCGTAGGCACGCTGACCCGCGACTTTGATGGCGCTGAAGGCGGGGGGGCGCTGCTGGATGAGCCCCACGAAGCGTGTCAGGGCGGTGGTGACGGCTTCGAGCGTGGGCGGCGTGGTGATGGGGACGGGCGTGAGTTCGCCCTCGGCGTCGTCGGTGGTGGAGAAGGCGCGGAGGTCGGCGGTGGCTTCGTAGGTTTTTTCGCCCTGCATGATCTGATCGCAGAGGGGTGTGGCCTTGCCAACGAGGACGACGAGGAGCCCGGTGGCGAGCGGGTCGAGGGTGCCGCCGTGGCCGACTTTGATGCGCTTGGGTGCGCCGGCCTGGACGAGTCGCCAGCGGACGCGGCGGCAAACGTCCATGGAGGTCGGACCCAGCGGCTTATCGATGAGCAGCAGGCCTGTGGGTGTGGGCGCGGGTGCGGGGTGAGCGCTGTGGCTGTGCGCGGTGGTCATGGTTGTTGGGCTTTGGAGGGGAAGGGTTCGCCCTTGATGACCACGTGGAGGATGGTGTCGCGTTGGCCCTTGGGCATGGTGGAGTTTTCGCCCGCGGTGGAGTAGATCGAGACGCAGCCGAGGGCCTGGGCCTCGGCGAGTTGTCGTTCGTCGATGATCGCGGCGGCGCGCGGGCGGGCGCGGAGCCAGTCGAGCATGGCGGAGGTGTGCAGGCGTTCGGCGCGGCCACGGGACCAGAAGACGACGGAGTCTTCGTGATAGACGCTGGCGAAGGGGAGCGGGTTGTCGGGGAGGGTCATGAGCGGGACGACGGGCGTGAGGGGTTTGAAGAGTCGGGCGGTGAGCGAGCCCGGGAGCGTGCGCGGGCCGATGGTGCGGATCGCGACGGAGAGCGCGGGGAGTGAGATGATGATCGCGAAGAAGCCGATCCAGAGTGCGCGGCGTGTGCGCAGGACCTTTGCGGCGGAGTAGACCCCGAAGCACCCGTAGATGGCGAGGCCGATGAGGGTGATGGTGTTGGTGGTGGAGAGCGGGGGTTGGATGGATGGGGAGAGGAGGGCATAGGTGACGAAGATGCCGCAGAGCAGGAAGGGGATGCAGGCGATGACGATCCAGATGATGTCGCCCACGGCGAGGCGGGTGGAAGGTGCGGGCGAGGTTTCGTCGGTTGTTCGAATGGTCCGGCGGAAATCGTGCTCACGCGTGAAGAGCATCGCGGCGCAGAGGATGCACGCGGCGGGATAAAGCGGCATGGGGTAGTGGGGAAGCTTCGCGGGGCTGAGCTCAAAGACGATCCACGCGGGGACGAGCCAGGCGAGCAGGAAGAGCTCAACATCGCGGATGTGCGTAGGGATGAGCGAGCGGAAGGACCAGCGGCGGCGCGGCGGCTGCGTGGTAGCGGTGGGGTCGGTGGTTGTGATGGTGGATACGGAGACGCTGGTGCGGAGGCGGCCTTTCCAGGCGCGGCGCAGAGCGTCGATGAAGACCAGCGACGCGGGCCAGAGCAGGGCGGCGGAGAGGAGCAGGTGGAACCCGGGCGGGGCGAAGTGGCCTTCGCGGCTGCCGGTGGTGCCGCGGAGGACGAACTCGTCGTAGACGATGCGGGCGTAGTTGGGGAGGCCCACGGCGTGGTCGATGGCGATGAGCCACGGCGCGAGGGTGAGGGCGAGAATCACGATGCCCAAGAGTGGGTTGAGCTGCAGGAGCCAGCGGCAGCGGCTTGGGTTGGTGCTTGAGGGCTTGCTGAAGATGCAGAGGGAGATGATGCACAAGCCGGCGATCATGGGGGTGATCGGGCCTTTGCTGAGGATGCCCAGGCCCATGCAGAGCCAGAAGGCGGCGGCGCGGAGTGTTCGGCCGAGCGGGGTTGTGTGTTGATCGCGGCGCGACCAGATGCCCCACAGGGCGGCCATGGTCAGCAGTGTGGTGAAGGTCAGCAACTCATCGCTGCGGGCCTGCAGCGCGTCCCAGAGCATCATGGGCGAGACGAGCAGGAGGATCGAGGCGAGCAGGGCGGCGTGATGGCGGACCATGCCACGCGCGAGGAGGTAGAGCGCGGCGCAGGAGAGGGCGTAACAGATTGCGGAGGGGACGCGGTACATCCAGATCGCGTCGAGGAGGGGTCGATTGTCGGTCAGGACGCGGGCGCTGAGGCTTTGCAGCCAGTAGATCAGCGGCGGCTTGTTCAGGCGCGGCGTCTCGGCGAACATGGGCACGGCCCACGACCCGGCGTGCAAGCCCTTGGGAACGCCCTTCTCATCGACGCGCAGGTCGAGCAGGTGTGCGGGCAGGGTGGTGCTTTCGAACATCTGGCGCGAGGCCTGGGCGAATCGGCACTCGTCGCGGTCGATCGGGGGCAGGGCGCGGGCGGTGTGCAGCGCGATGAACAGGGCCAAGAGAAAAACCCCCGGCGCGATGACGAAGGGGGTGTACCATCTGCCGGGTTGCGCGAGGGCTTTGAGCATCCGCACCTGTGGAGTCGCAAGGCGATGACGGAGGATACGGCATCAGGCGTGCGTGCAGAGCACACGGGCGGGGCGGTGCGGGGTGATGGCGCGCGCGAGGTGCGGGGCGGGTTGATCGCGGGTGCGCGTGAGGCGCTGACGACTCCGCCCATGGGGTTTGCGGGGAAGAGCTGGTTTGGTTGGGCGGTGCTGACGGTGGTGGCGATCGTGCTGCTGCTGCCGCATGACGCGGAGATTGCGAACCGGATCAACAGCAAAGCGTGGAGATTGCCCGGTGATTTTCGGCGCGAGCTCTCGGCGTTGCAGCAGTTCGGGCAGGGCACGAGCATCGCGCTGCTGGCGCTGGTGGTGTGGATCATGGACCCCGCGCGGCGGGTGCGGCTCTTTGATTTCGCGCTGGGGATGGGCGTGGCGCTGCTGACGGCCCTTTCGGCGAAGATGCTCATCGGCAGGCCCAGGCCCAAGTTTGATGACCCGGAGCGGTTCTTGGGGCCGTTTGGTGTGTACCCGGTGATGCCGAAGGATGGGAACGGGCCGCCGATTTTGGCGCACGCGTGGGATATCACGAAGGGGATCTCGAGCGATCTGTGGAGCATGCCCAGCAGCCACACCGCGTCGGCCGCGGCGTTCGCGTGCTTCATCGCGGTGATGTACCCGAAGCTGCGGTGGATCGCGCTGGGGCTGACGTGTTTGGTGGGCTATGGGCGGCTGCTGTTCGATGCGCATTATCCGACGGATGTGCTGGCGGGTGGAATGATCGGGTGGGTCGTCGCTCGGCTGTTCATGGGCGATGCGGTGAATGATGGGCTGGGTGTGAAGCTGGCGCGGCGGCTGAAGTTGGTGGGGTCAGCAAAGTGAAGCCCGCGGCGGACCAGCGCGGAACTTCGCGGCGCGGTTCACTTGCGGAAGTTGCGTGGGTCTTCTTCAAACTGGGGTTGATCTCCTTCGGCGGGCCCATCGCGCACCTGGGGATCTTTCAGCGCGTCTTCGTGCGTCAGCGGCGCTGGCTGAGCGATGCGCGGTTTGCGGATCTGCTGGCGCTGTGCCAGTTTCTGCCGGGACCTGCGAGCAGCCAGATGGCGTTGTGCATCGGGCGTGCGCGTGCGGGGCTGCTGGGCGGGATCTTGGCTTCGGTGATGTTCCTGATTCCCTCGGCTGCGATCATGATCGCGCTGGCGTACGGCGCGGTGCGTGCGGGGGCAATCGAGTCGTCGGCTTGGGTGCACGGGTTGAAGCTGGCGGCCGTGGTGATCGTGATGCAGGCGGTGTGGTCGATGGCGCGGAAGCTCTGGCGCGGGTGGCTTCTGGCGGTCATCGGCGTGCTGGCGTGTGCGGCGGTGGTGCTGTGGGGCAACGCGTGGGTGCAGGTCGGGGCGATCGTGCTGGCGGGGCTTGTGACGTGGCGCGTGGGTGGTGCGGGCGTGCCCGATCAACGCGAAGCGGCGAAGATCGTTGAAACGCGGCGGGATGATGGCGGTGCGCCACTGAGCGAGGAAAGGCCGATGCACTCGCGGCGTTCGGGGATGGTCGCGTTGGCGCTCTTCGCGGCGTTGCTGGTGATGCTGCCGATCGTTGCGAGGCTGACGCCCGGCTTGGCAACGCAGATGAGCGACGGGTTTTATCGCGCGGGGGCGATGGTCTTCGGCGGCGGGCACGTGGTGTTGCCCATGCTGCGCGAGGAGGTTGTGCCGAGGGGCTGGATGAGCGATGAAACGTTTTTGGCGGGGTATGCCGGTGCGCAGGCGATCCCGGGCCCGCTGTTCACGTTCGCGGGGTATGTCGGGGCGGCGGCGCGGCTGGGCGAAGCGGGTTCAGCGGCTGCTGGTGAAAGCAAGGGCGAAGCCGCCGCGTGGCTCTTCGGCGTGCTGGGCATCGCGGCGGTCTTTCTCCCCGGGTGGCTGCTGATCATCGCGGCGCTGCCGATCTGGGCGGAGTTGCGTGAGCGGGCCTGGGCGCGAGGGGCGCTGGCGGGCGCGAACGCCGCGGTGGTGGGGATTCTGTTGGCGGCGCTCTATGACCCGGTGATGACCACGGGCGTGCGGAGCGTAACGGACGGCGTGATCGCCGCTTCGGCGTTCGTGATCGCGGAACGCTGGAAAATGCCGGGGTGGGGGGGGAGTTTGATGGGGGAGGTGTGGCGGGTGGGGGGGGGGTGAGGCACGCCGGGTG
>JACVCS010000032.1 GCA_016741915.1 Phycisphaerales bacterium
GGGTGAAGCGCAGCGCAACCCGTGGAAGACGGGAGAGCACGTTTCCTCTGTCTTTTCCTCCCCGCCCCGAAGGGGCGAAGGCCTGTAGCCACGGGTGAAGCGCAGCGCAACCCGTGGAAAGCGGGAGAGCACGTTTCCTTTCTCTTTTCCTCCCCCGCCCCGAAGGGGCGGCGGGTTGTCGCCACGGGTGAAGCGCAGCGCAACCCGTGGAAAACGGGAGAGCACGATTCCTCTGTCTTTTCCTCCCCCGCCCCGGAGGGGCGGAGGAGATTCCACGTCATCTTGTGGTTCACGTCGCGCTCTCAACTCGACCAACCGTTCGCGATCGATGTCTTTGAACAATCGACGATGATTCATATCGAGAACGCGTCGATTCCTCCGCCCCTGCCGGGGCGGGTCCATTGAATCGTCTCGCTTTCCACGGGTTGAGCTGCGCTTCACCCGTGGCTCCAGGCCTCCGCCCCTGCCGGGGCGGTGAAAGAAAACAAGATTGTGCGATGTTTTATTTCGTTCTCCACGGGTTGCGCTGCGCTTCACCCGTGGCTACAGGCCTCCGCCCCTGCCGGGGCGGGTGGAGGGGTTGACGAGATGACGTTCAGGGGTCTGAACACGACATTCGAAGGACCAACGGCGATGTTCAGGGGTCCGAACGTCACATCACGGGGTCCGACGACGACATTCAAAGGACCGACGACGACATTCAAAGGACCGACGACGACATTCAAAGGGCCGACGACAACATTCAAAGGACCGACGACGACATTCAAAGGGCCGACGACGACATTCAAAGGGCCGACGACGACATTCAAAGGACCGACGACGACATTCAAAGGACCGACGACGACATTCAAAGGGCCGACGACAACATTCAAAGGACCGACGACGACATTCAAAGGGCCGACGACGACATTCAAAGGACCGACGACGACATTCAAAGGACCGACGACGACATTCAAAGGGCCGACAAGGACAAAAGCATCGCGACAACGGCCGTCTTTGCGGCTTTTCGGCGTGAAATCGTGATTCTCGTCATTTGACGTCAAGTCGGCGCCGCGGCGCGACGATGCAACCCCGGTCCCCGCAGCGCTCACGACGCACGCGTGTGCGTTGCGGGCGGTGCTCACCGGCTCAAACGGCCGATGGTCCACGCGGCAAAGCGCGAACGCACCACGCCTTTCCGTGCAACACATTTGGCCATTTGACCATTTGACCATTTGAACATTTGGAGAACCACCATGGGCGTCGTTCCGGAGACTCGGCTTGGGAAGATCCAGTTTTACGAGAATCATCTCGGCCCGTGGGCCGATAACGCCGTGGCGATCGGCCTGACCAGCACGGCCGTGGCGGCCCTGGGGAGCCTCACCAGCAACGCCCGCAAGGCCTACGACGATGCCGAGGCCGCGCGGCAGGCCGCCAAGGCCGCCACGCAGGCGTATTACAACGCCGTGCGGGCGATGCACAACGGGCCCGGCGCCGGCGCGGACATGATCGAGCAAATCCGCAACAAGGCCCAATCGACGAACAACCCCGAGATCTACACGCTGGCGGAGATCCCCGCACCCGCCACCCCCGGCACCATTCCGCCGCCCGGCACGCCGAACGACTTCACCGTCGGGCTCTTGCAGAACGGGGCCGTCGAGCTGAAGTGGAAGTGCGCCAACCCATCCGGCGCGCAGGGGACGGTCTATGAAGTCAAGCGCCGCAGCGGCGCGGCGGGCAACTTTGTCTACGTCGGCTCCACCGGCGTCAAGAACTTCGTCGACGAGACGGTCTCCGCCGGCACCGCCAGCGTCACGTACCAGGTCACGGCCATCCGCAGCACGCAGCGCGGCAACCCCGCCCAGTTCACCGTGAACTTCGGGATTGGGGGTGTGGGGGGCGGGCCCGGTGTCGGCGGCGAAACCATCACCACCCCCGACGGCACGACCTTCGCCATCACGAGCGTGAGCGAGAACGCCACCGTGCTGCCGCCGAGGAAGGTCGCGTAAGCGACGCTTGAAAATCACACGAAGAGACCACGGCCCGGAAGGCAGACCCCGGGCCGTTTTCTCATCTGGTCGGTGCCCCAACAACCCCTCCCCATCGGCTCGACCTCGTCATCGGCGACGCCGCGCCATCCGCACGCCCGGTCGATCGGCTCACCGCTTCAGCAGGTCGTTGAGTGCTTCCTGCAGCTTCGGAAAGTGGAACGCAAAGCCCTCGGCCTGCAAGCGCTTGGGCACGACGTAGCGCCCGTACAGCGCCAGTTCCGGGTCGGTCTTCAAGATCAGCGGGGCGCCGATGCGGACCATCCACGCAAACGCCGGCAGGCCGATGGGCATGCGCAGCGCCGCTCGGAGTGCACGCATGAACTCGACCTGCGCAACCGGGTTCGGAGACGAGGCGATGTACGCGCCGTTCATCCGCTCGTCGGTGATCGCACGCTCGAAGATCTGGTTCATGTCGGCCTCGTGGATCCAGCTCATGCCCTGACGTCCCGATCCGACCCGCCCGCAGAGGCCGAGCCGCGCGAGCACGCTCAGCCGAGCGAGCGCGCCGCCCCCGGCGCCGCGATCACGCCCGATCACGAAGCTCGTTCGCAGCACGACCTTCCGCTGCGCGGGCAACGCACTGGCCGCGAACGCATCTTCCCACGCAGACCCAACAAACGGGGCAAGCCCGATCCCGAAAGGCGAGTCCTCATCGCACACAACGCTCGGCGGGTCTCCGTAGATGTGGGCCGTGCTCATCTGCACCCACACCGACGGCGGAACGCCCACAGCCTTCATGGCAAGCCCGAGCACCGCGGTGGACTCAACCCGCGATCGCAGGATCTCATCCTGATGGTCCGGCGTCTTCACGCAGTCCACCGTCCGCCCGGTCAGGTTCACCACCGCCCTGGCATTGTTCAACGCCTCAACCCACGGCCCGATCGTGCGGGCATCCCACGAAACATGCCGCCAGTTGCGAACAGGCACGCGAGGTCGCGGCGGCGTGCGCGAGAGAATGACGACCTCATACCCCCGCCCAGTGAGATGAGTCGCAAGCGAGATACCAAGAAACCCACTCCCGCCCGCGATGACGACTCGGTTGGCTGTGTCCATGTGGTGCGATGATAGATCCGGTTGGATGCGTGACTCTCTACACAAAGCCCGACAAAATCATCTTCGCAGCCGACCACAACTCCAAACGGCGACCCAAGCCTCACGGCCAACGCCTACACCGACCCGAAGCTGCTGGACGTGGCCGGGGCGGTGGCGAGCCTGCCGAACCTGCCCCTGGGCGCAGTCTGCCCGACAGCGACGGCCGTGGCGAACTCGTCGTGCTGATGGGAAGGCGGGTCGCGAACAACTGCCCGTGATGGCGTGGCCCCCAAGCCGATCCTGCGGTCTCTGTGCACAAATCATGCTCACGCCGTACAGTCGTCTGCTGTACGCATTTTGGAGAATTCACATGGATGATCTCCTCTTCTATGGGGCCGACATGCACGCCAAGCTGGAGAACCAGCGCGGGAAGGCGCGGGCGGCCGTTGAGGCATTGACTCCCGCCCAGATGAACGCCGCGGCCGATGACGAGATCATCGCCAGCGTCGTGTCCCGACTCCGAATCGCGCCGCTAGCAATCTGCGCGGACAAGGTTGAGGCGGGCCACGACGAAGCTCAACTGGACGACTCGCAGCACCGCGATCGCGCCGTCTTCGACCGTAGTCGGCCCTGCATGATCAAAGCCAACCAGATAACGCTGCGGATTCCCTTCACCGGCGACCCAGACCTGTTCAAAGTGCAACCTTCGACCTACACGCCGAATCCACCACGAGGCCGAGTCAAAGCAACGGGTGAGCTGGGCGGCCTTATTCTCCTGACGATGACGCGGCCGCTCGACGAGGGCGTCGAGGCGTTCAACCGCTGGATTCAAGATCAGGTCAAGTCGATCGAGGGATACGTGGCGACAAGCCGGGCAGACGTTGAACGGTTCAACGCCGACCTCGTTGGGCAGGTGCGAGACGCTGTCACCCGGCGGCGAGCGCAGTTGCAGCAGCAGGGTCAGCTCCTGGCAAAGTTGGTCGTCCCTTTGCGCCGCACGAGTGACGTCCCCGCGCCGATCCCGATGCCCAAACGGGTGCTGAAGCCTCTGCCGTCTCCGCGGGCGGTGGAGCAGGAGTACACGATTTCGGCTGATGACTTCGAGTACGTACTGAATCTCGTGCGTCAGCAGACACGCTCCTTCGAACAGACGCCCTCTGCATTCCGAAAACTCGATGAGGAAGAGCTGCGCGATGTCATTCTTGCGAGTCTGAACACCCACTTTGCGGGAGACGCTGCGGGGGAGCGGTTCCGCCGGAAGGGGAAGACCGACATCTGCGTGGAGTTTTCAAACCGGGCGGCGTTCGTCGGTGAGTGCAAAGTGTGGGGCGGCGCAAAGGTGGCGACAGAGGCTCTCGATCAGTTGATCGGGTATCTAACCTGGCGGGACTGCCACGCCGCCCTGGTCCTGTTCAACAAGACCGTGAAGGGCTTCAAGACACTCCAGGACAGCATGCCGGCGCTCGTTGCAGCCCATCCACGATTCGTCAAGCACCTCGACTCCGGGCACGCCGGAGAGTGGCGAGCCCAGTTCCGAGCGAAGGGGGATGATGCGAGGTTGATCACGGTGCATGTCTACCTCGTCGATGTGTCGCCCGACAGCGCCGGAGGGACGGCATGACCACATCCACCCCGAACGTCCTTCCGAGTACCGATGAGGACTCGGTATCGAAACTCCCCATGCTCAGGAACGGGCGATGACACGCCCGGGAGCGCCCCTGCGAAAGGCCCGAGCAAGTAGCAGGATCACGTGCAATGCCGAGCTGATCCCATTCCGATCGCTCCATCGGCAGCCTCATCCCGCCACACCTTGCACAACCGCTTGCACACGCGCTTGCACAAGCGAGCGTCCACCCAGGTCATTCCCTGTCATCGTCCGGCCGTTGGCACAAACCCCGCGGCCCCCGCCCGCCTCGCCGAAACTCGCGGAATCCGCGGGGTTTGTCAACGAAAAGCCGCCGGTGTCATCGTGTGACATCGGCGGCAGACAAAGCGGGCGAGGAGGATCGAACTCCCGACATTCAGCTTGGGAACGCCCGGGCTCGCGATCAGAATCCCCGTGAATCTGGCCACTTTCGACGCGTCCCGCGTTCGCTTGCACACGGGCTTGCACAAGCCCGCGCATGATCGGGATTCCCGCCCCCGCGCCCGTCCCGCGACGATCGCCGACGGGCGACCCGGCTCGGCGCTGGCCCAGGCGTTGGGCAGCGCCAACCGGCGGCACGTCGGGCCAACGTGCCGCGACGTGGGCGTCTACGCGTCTACGCATACAGAATCCGCGACGATGCCGCCGTGGGCGGGGATTCTGTAGACGTAGACGCCCCACGGCCGCGTAGGTACTCCGTCGGGGGGGGACCGGTCTCGAAAGGCCTACGGGAACAGCCGCGCGGGGAGACAGAGTTTGTTTCGGTCTGGTGTCGGTGCCAAGAACTCTCAGATGAGGCCTTTCCCTCTTTCTGGTGCCATGCCCGTATAGACTCAAAGAATGGGCTGGCGATGGCGAAAAACCATCGGACGTGGACCGTTCCGCTGGACGCTGTCCCGGCGGGGCGTCGGTTGGAGTTTCGGGATACCCGGACTCCGGTATGGGCACTCTCCGTCAGGACAGCCCTACGTCTCGGTCGGAATCCCAGGAACGGGGCTGTATTGGATAAAGTACTTCAACGGTAGCAGTTCGGCATCCCGCCAGGGAGGGCGGCCTGGAAGAGGAAACCCAATGAACCAAGAGCCCTATTCCGGATTCAAAGTCACCGAGCAGGAGTTTGCGGACAATCCAGATCCGCGTGTACCCTGCGTGCTGCTCTTGGACACTTCGGCCTCCATGTCCGGTGAGCCGATCGCGGAACTCAACCTGGGGCTACAGCAATATCGCGACGAACTCCTGATGGACAACCTCGCGTCACGACGCGTGGAGGTCGCGATCTTCCGGTTCGGCGGTGACGTCGGGCTTGAGCGAGACTTCGTCATTGCTCGCCAGTTCGATCCCCCAGCACTACAGGCGAGTGGCCACACCCCGATGGCAGAAGCCATCATGCGGGGCATCAAACACCTTGAGGAACGAAAGGCGACGTACCAGTCGAACGGCGTCGCCTACTACCGGCCTTGGATATTCCTGATCACCGACGGAGAACCAACGGACGGCGACGATGCATGGCGGGTGGCTTGCGAGGCCGTCCGTCTTGGGGAACAACAGAAGAAGTTCACATTCTTCGCGGTGGGCACTGGCGCAGCCAACTACGACAAGTTACGGCAGTTGTCCCCGACTCGCCAACCGCTGCGACTCAAAGGCATCGCCTTCCGCGAGATGTTCCGGTGGCTCTCAAACTCGCAGACACGAGTCTCGCAGTCGCAGGTCGGCACTCACATCGCGCTCCCGCCGGCAACTGGCGATGGCGGATGGGCCGACGTCCCTACCTGAATCATGCGACCGTGGCGTGTAGCACAGGCAGCCGCACTGGGCACCAGCCACCTTGCCGACTCGGTCCCGTGCCAGGACTCGCACCTGGTGGACTTCGTGGTCGCAGGTGAGCGGGCGAAGTGGCTACTCGTCGCCGTCGCTGATGGCGCGGGCTCGGCTTCGCTGTCCCACTTGGGCTCGCGTATAGCCTGCACGACGGCGATCCTGCATCTGAAATCGAATGCCGACGCCCTCGCCAACGTCGAGACGGCGGGGGAGTGCGTCCGGCAGTGCTTCGCCGCCGCGCTGCGCGAAGTCGAGGATCTCGCCAAGCGCGAGGGAGCTTCCGTGCGGGAGTTTGCGACGACGTTGCAAGTTGCTGCCATTGGGGATCGGCATTCGGTCTTCGGACAAGTGGGAGATGGCGCAATCATCTGGGGAGAGCCGGGCGAACTTCGCGTGGCGCATTGGCCCGACCAAGCGGCGCTAAACCTGACAGACTTCATCACCAGCGCCCCGCTTTCGGAAACACTGCACATTGCCATCGCTCCTTCCACGATTCGCCGCGTCGCGTGCATGACCGATGGGCTTGCTCCGTTGCTGCTCGATTTTCGCACGAAGGGCCCACATGGTCCGGCGTTTGAACGGCTGTTCGCCACATGCACAGCCGCGCCCGACCCGTCGGACCTGTCGGAAGACCTCGCAAAGTTCCTGGACTCACCACAGGTAAACCACCGCACCGATGACGACAAGACGCTCGTGCTCGCGGTGCGCAACGAGGAGGATGCCGCGTGACTCTGGCTCGCCTGAGCAGCGGGCAGGAACTCTCCCTTGGCCGCAAGCTCGCGGAGGGCGGCGAGGGAAGAATCCACGAACTCAACGGCACTGGCGATCGCCTTGTAAAGCTGTACCACAAGCCCGTGGATGACCTGCGGCACCGCAAGTTGGTCGCGATGGCGCAGATTCGCACTGCTGCGCTCGAAGCAGTCGCCGCCTGGCCGATCGACGTCGCATATGACGCACATGAGGACTGCATCGGCTTTGTGATGCCTCGCATCAGCGGCCCGGGTATCATCGACAAACTCTCGCACCCCGCAGAGCAGCGCATCGCGTTCCCAACGATCGACTACGGGTTCCTCGTCCATGTGGCGATGAACCTGATGCGTGCTGCTTCGACTTTGCATGCTTACGACTGCGTAATCGGAGACGTGAATGAGAGCAACGTCTACATTCTGAACGATGGCACGGTACGGTTCATCGACGTTGACTCCTTCCAGGTGCAGCACAATGGCGATGTGTTCCCGTGTAACGTCGGCACCCCGATCTATACCCCACCTGAGTTGCAGGGCGCGACCTTCCGCGACGTGACGCGAACGCCCATCCACGACACCTTTGGACTCTCGGTGCTTGTCTTCCAGCTTCTTGTGCAAGGCTGTCACCCCTTCGCAGGCGTACCACGCGACGGCCGAGGGCGCACGATCGAGGAAGCGATTCGTGAAGGTCTATACGCCCACTCGGTTCACCGGCGGGACCGAGTGTCGCCACCACCCGATCGCCTTCCGTTGTCAGCGCTCGGCGAAGTGGCCGACTTGTTCGAGCGATCATTCTTGGGATGCCAACGTCCGACCGCGGCAGAGTGGATGAATGCGCTTGACCGCACTCGCAGCAGACTCCGCCGCTGCGCAAAGAACCCTCGGCACAGCTTCGTGCATGACTGCGGCGCGTGCCCGCTTTGCCGACTGCCCCGCGACCCGTTCCCGCACTACGGTGAAGACGACACACGCCCAATCGATCTGGGCGGACTCTCGATCGGCGACTTGATTCGCCAGGCCGGGCAACTACCCACGCTTCGGCCCCTTGCAGAGCGGTGCGGCGAGCCCGACATTCTCGCTTACGAGCGCTCCGTACCGACGACCCCGCCTAGTCTGCCAACGGCTGCATTGCCCATTCCGCAGTCCAAGCGGGACTCAGGCCTCGGTACAGCGGGCGGGTGGTCCCTCTTCATTGGGTTCGTGCTGCTCTTCATCTTTCCTCCTGCAGGCATCGGTGGCATCCTTCTCGGAGTGATACTGCTCGCCGTAGCGAGCTCGCAAGCGAACGCAGAAGCAAAGGCCCGTGCCGAGGCTCTTGCCCGAGCCGAAGCTGAACTCAAGGCTCGGCAGGACGCGGCCAAACAGGCATACGAACCACTTCGCCAGGCCGCGCTGGTGGCGATTGAGAAGTTGGGGCCGATTGAGGCGCGGGCGCGGGAAGTCGATCGTTCAGCGAACACAGCGCTGCAGCCGATGGCGAAGGCGGCCGCGGAGGCGCGCGAGTGGTTGTCGAGCGCTGACCAACGGCTGCAGGCCGAACTCCGGAGCGCTGACGATGCATACCGAAAACAACGGCTCACCGAATACCTAGAACGGCAGATCATCGCCCATGCCTCCATCCCAGACATCGGGACTTCGCGGAAAGCTGTCCTCGCGTCATTTGGTGTCGAAACCGCTGCGGACGTGGAGCGGCATGCGATCCAGCGCATCGCCGGTTTCGGACCACACCTGACCGATCGCCTGCTGTCGTGGCGACGCGGATGCGAGCAGAAGTTCTCCCCTCGTGGCGAGGTGAAGGCGCCCCCCGACTGGTTGCAGCGCATCCGGCAGCAGCACAACGCCGCTGTGGCGACCAACGCCACCCGACTCCGAGGTGTACTTGCGGAGTATCGTGGTGTTCACGCGTCCTACGACAGACATCTTGCCACGGCCGCAGTTGAGTTGGACCGGGCTCGCCGCGAAGCGCGAGCTGCCCTGCACGCTGCCAAAACCGCATAACTCATCACAACTGCGGCGGAGCCCGTTCGTATCCTTGTTGGACATCGACATCAGTGAGATCGCAGCATGTGGATCGTCGCCGTCATCATCATCGCAGTCGTCCTGTGGTTAGCCCTGCGCACCACCGGCAAGAAGCAGAAGACGGCAAAGCAGAGTGGCTCGACCCCCTCGTCACAGGTGACTCCGCGGCCGATCGCCGATGTTCGTGCAGCCCCGCCACCGTCGCGCCCGCGCTCCCTGCCCGAAACCGCCAGCATGCAGTGGCACGGGAAGGGCACAACGCTTGACGTGGCTGGGATTCGGTTGCGGGATCCCCATGTCTATGCGTCTGCCGGCAAGCGGGGCAGCTACGACTGGGCAACCGACCCGTCAGAGATTCTCCTGAATGCCGATGTTCGGCGTCCGCGCGGCGTCGTGCCAGACATGGGGTATTGGCCGTGGTACTCCCGCATCGAGCCCGAACACCGATTCCTCTACCTCGATTGGCTCGCGAGCGGCAAGACCGCCCTCCCACCGGCCGAGGGTCTGCTGTTCCTCTACTTCTATGGCATCGAACGGCGACTGCTTGTAGACCAGCAGGACAAAGAATGGGCGCTCAGGGAGATCGTTCGGCTCCGAAAGCTCGATGAGCCAAGAAGAGGCACCCGCGACGGTCGGTCGTTCAGGCTCTATTCGTCTGCACTGCTGTGGTTCGAAGTAGCGCGGGCACCCGAGCTCTTCAACGAGCGGGCATTCGATACCGTGTGCGAGCTCACGGAGACATGGAACGAGGCAACCATGCCCGCTCCTCTCTCCTGGCTCGCTCGGCACAACCGTCCGCTATCCGGTGATCTCGCGTTCAGAGTCGCGAGGCTAAACCCCAGATCGGTGCAGAGCGTTGTGACCAAGCGAGTGAGCGAGCAGTTTGGCGATCTGTTCCGAAAGCGATACACCGAGAAGTTCGGGGCCGGGCTTGATCTGAAGGTATCAAAGCGGCCGCGGCGTCACACCTACCGTCCCGCCAGCGCCGGACTCGAAGGTGTTGCATGCACGATCGGCGATCCGACAGGAATCCCAAGTCAGTTTGAACCTCTGGCCGACCTATGGAATCAGTGTGTGGAGGACCTGCGCGGCCTGTCGCGGATCGCCGCGGGCGTTAGCGGCACGTTGACCGTGCAGGCATGGGAGGCAATGCCGGTCGAACTCCGAGAGGGCGTAGACCATCCGCTGGCTCATGTCATTCAGAGCATCATTTCGAGTGCTCGTCAGGGCGAACTCACAGATCATCAACACGCGACGCTCGTATCGATTGGTGCGATCGGTGCGGCGATCGGGTTCGAGCAGCGACCGAAACTGACTGCGTCGCAGAGTCGCCGCGTGGCGGACACCATTCAACATGCCGGTTTTGCGATCGAACCGGACACGCGAATGACCGCTCGCGCCTATGCGTGGGACGACCTCGTCGCGGTGTTCCTGCCAACCGAACCCGCACACTCGGATCGTTCACGGTACCTCGGCGCGGCGTGCTTCCTGCAACTCGGGCTAACCATCGCGGAAGCTGACGGCGTCGTCGATCCAGAGGAGTTGCGACGCTTGTCCGAGAACATCGATGCCGTGTTTCAACTCCCCCCCAGCGAGATGCAGCGCCTCAACGCCTTGCGCGCCGTTCTACTGTCATCCGGTGCCGACTTAGGCGCGGTGTCCAAACGCCTTGAGACACTGCTCGCGCCAGATGCGCGTCGGCAGGCGGGCCGGCTGCTGGTCGCAATCGCGGCGGCGAGCGGCAACATCGATCGCAAGGAGCTCACGGCGCTTCGTAAGTGCTTCAGAGCACTGGCACTTCCCCCCGAGCAGCTCGATGAGACCGTCGCTCAGATCCTACCGCAGGCGGGTACCGAATTCGTCACGGTTGCTACCGGCCAGTCCGGCGTGGGTGGGGAACCAATCCCGCCTCAAAACGCGCTCCGACTGAATCGAGAAGCGATCAGCGCCATATTGGCAGAAACGCGCGAGGTCGCGACCCTCTTGGCCACGGCTATGAGCGAGGAAACGGAGAACGAGCAACCGGCGTCCGAGGTCACGACCGTCGTTGTCACCACTGAGCGAGTTTCCGCTGAGCCCATGGCGTCCCCCGCTGGTGCCGCCGCGGATTCTGGCTTGCCAGCCAGATACGCTCCCTTCCTGTCTGCACTGAGGGTTCGACCCAGGTGGAATCGAGAAGAAGCTGTCGCCTTGGCCCGCGAGCACCGCGTGATGCTGGACGGCGCGATTGAGGCAATCAACGAGTGGGCCCTTGAATCCGGCGGGAGTCCCTTGGTCGATGAAGTCGATGGCGTGCTGCTCGTCGACCTCGGGCCACGATAAACTACGGCATGTCCATCCCGATTCGCGAGAAAGAACGGTCTGCGATTCTGAGTTCCCTCGGAGCGGGGGTCGTGCCGTCAATCGGCCTTCAGCACGTCCAGGTCGGCCGAAAGGCCGAGGTGAACGCGCTGCTCTCGGATCTCCAGCGCGTTGAAGGTGGCGGCGCCGCAGTCCGCTTCGTCATCGGCCGTTTTGGAGCAGGCAAGAGCTTCTTCATCAACCTGATTCAGACCGTGGCGCTCGAGCGTCGGCATGTCGTTGTTCGTGCCGACATCACGACCGACAGACGGCTCAACGGTTCAGGAGGCGTCGCCCGTGCGCTCTATGCCGAACTGATTAAGAACATGGCGACTCGCTCAAAGCCCGAGGGCGGCGCGATGGGGAGCCTTGTCGAGCGGTGGGTCTCGGATGTGGCCCACGAAGTGACCGGCCGCGGTGGCACGGACGACGAAGTTCATCGCACCATCGCCGATCGCCTGAAACCACTCCAAGAACTTGTCAGCGGGTACGACTTTGCCGCCGTGCTGTCGGCCTATTACAGAGGGTTCTCAGAGCACAAGCCAAAGTTGCAAACTGCGGCGATCCGTTGGTTGCGTGCCGAGTACTCAACCAAGACAGAGGCCCGTCAAGATCTGGGCGTCCGCTCGATCATTGATGACGACTCCTTTTACGACTATCTGAAGCTCATGGCGGCCTTTGTGCGCATCGCTGGCTACAAGGGTCTGCTTGTCTGCCTGGACGAACTTGTCGTGCTTTCGCATCGCCTCAACAACCGGCAGGCGAGAGATCGCAACTACGAAGCCATCTTGCGCATTCTCAACGATTGCCTGCAGGGCGGCGTCGAGGGGCTCGCCGTCATCTTCGCCGCCACCGATGACTGCATGACAGACAAGCGTCGAGGCCTATTCAGTTACGAGGCCTTGGCAACACGGCTCGCGGCCAACCGCTTTGCGAGTGAGCAGCTGGTAGACCTCTCCGGCCCGGTCATCCGCCTCGCCAATCTGACGCCCGAGGACTGTTTCGTCCTTCTCCACAACATTCGGCGAGTCTTTTCACGAGGCCAGAATGAGGAGACCGTCTTGCCCGAGGACGGCATCGTCGCTTATCTCGAGAGCTGTCACACTCGCATGGGAGCAGCCTACTTCCAAACCCCCCGAGAGACTATCAAGGATTTCGTCGGTCTTTTGAACGTGCTCGAACAGAACCCCGGCACCGACTGGCGGCAGTTGGTCGCGGCAATCAGCACGACTGCGCCACAAACCCCAGACACTCACCCGGTACCCGATGAGGCCGAGGCTCAGGTGGCGGCCGCCCCCCCATCAGCGCTAGAAACAGGCAAGACCCCGTCAACTCGGTCGGCACCGGACGATGACCTTACGTCCTTCCGGATGTAGAGAATGGATTGTCCATGACGTCGTCGCAGCCTGATGCCGAGCCGCATGCATTCACCCTTCTTGCGGCGGGGGTACAACGTCAGCTCTACTCGATGGGGTGGCGAGAGCTTCGGGCGATTCAAGCCAGGGCGATCCGAGCCTACGTCGGGACCGACGCCGACCTGCTCATCATGGCGGAGACTGCCGGAGGCAAGACAGAGGCGGCATTCCTGCCCGTGCTATCCGCTATCTCAACCGAGCCGAGCGGATCGGTGCGCGCCATGTACATAGGTCCTCTGAAGGCATTGATCAATGATCAGTTCAGCCGTCTTGAGGATTTGTGTACGCACCTCGACGTCAAGGTGCATCGTTGGCATGGCGATGTATCGGCAAGCCAGAAGGCCGCGCTGGTAAAAGAGCCCAGTGGCGTCCTTCTCATCACGCCCGAGTCGCTCGAGTCACTGCTGATCAATCGTACTCGCCACCTTGGGGACCTGTTCGGAGGCCTGCGAGCGGTCGTGATCGATGAGGTCCACGCGTTTCTCTCCGGAGAGCGAGGGCTTCACCTCGCGAGCCTCCTCTCGCGTGTCAGGCGGTATGTGCGGCAGGATCAGCGAAGGCCGCGAGTGCTCGGGTTGTCGGCCACCGTTGGCGACCCGTCGGCGGCACAACGCTACCTCAACCCGTCCGATCCACGCCATGTCAGCATCATCGCTGATGACGGACCTGGAAAGGAGATCAAGTTTCGCATCCACGGTTACATAAAGGACACGGACGGTGAAGAAGGTGTCCGTGACCAGGGCGTGGTAGGTACCGATCCGACGCCGGCGCCGGACGCTGACCTAGTGACGATGCAACGCATCGCTCAGGATCTCGCCGAGCATTGCCGTACACACAGTAACCTCGTGTTCGCCAACGCGAAGGGCGACATCGAGTTGTACGCCGACATGGCCAATGAGTGCTGCCGGAATGACGGCCTGCCCGAGACGTTTCTCGTTCACCACGGCTCGCTGGCGAAGGAGGTACGAGAAGACACGGAGGCCACGATGAAGGGCGGGCGGCCGATGACGACCGTGTGCTCCAGTACGCTCGAGATGGGAATCGACATCGGCTCTGTCTGGATGGTGGGTCAGATCGGCGCGCCGTGGTCGGTGGCGTCCTTCAAGCAGCGCCTTGGGAGGAGCGGACGCAAGGACGGTGAGCCCCGCCGCCTGCGGGGGTATGTGATCTGCGAGTCCAGCACCAACGAGAGAGACCCGTTGTCACAGCTCCCACTGGAGCTTCTGCAGACCGTCGCCATTTGTGAACTCATGCTCCGGCAATGGGTCGAGCCGCCCGCGCCTTCCTCATTGGATCTGAGCACCCTTGCGCACCAGATGATCAGCACGGTTGCCGAGACGGGCGCGGCGGACGCAGTGACGCTGCATCAGCGGCTCTGTCGTGATGGTCCGTTTGTGCACTTTGACAAACCGACGTTCGCCGCCGTGCTCCGAAACCTGGGCGCTGTGGACGTTTTGGAACAGGGGCCTGATGGCAATCTCATCCTCGGCCTTGAGGGAGAGCGACTTCGGGCGCAGAAGGACTTCTACGCAGCGTTCGCCAGCCGTATCGAGTTCGCGATTATCGCGGGTGATCGTACACTGGGGTCGCTTCCAATCGATACGGTCCCCAAGGTCGGCGAGCACTTGGTGTTCGCTGCGCGGCGCTGGCAGGTTACCGATGTCGATGCCGTCCGAATGAGTCTGTATGTGACGCCCGCAAAGCGCCGGCAGCGTCCAGTCTTCACTGGCGGGTTGGGTGACATTCATCCGACGGTTCGGGATGAGATGCTCGCTGTGCTCGCTGGCCACACGACGTTTGCCTACCTTGACCCGACGTCCGCAGAGGCTCTGGATCGAGCACGTCACGCTGCCCGTTCTCGATGCCTCGGTCGACGTGCCCTAGTCGACCTGACATCAGAACGCTGCCTGTGGTTGACCTGGACTGGTACGCGGCAGCATCGAACGTGCCTCGCTTTCTTGAACTGGGCTGGCGTAGACGTTATCGATCGGCAGGTAGCTATCGAGTGCCGTGCCAGCGCGGAAGCTGTGCGACGACTCTTGAAGGAGGCAATCAAGGCGCCGCCTGCCCTCCGGGACCTCGCGCAGATGGTTGCGCCGAAGCAGTTCAGAAAGTTCGACCATCTTTTCGCTGAAGACCTCCTCAATGAGTCCATCGCAGTGGACAGACTGGACGAACGCTGGACGGACGTTTTCGCGGCGATCGCGAACGACTGACTTGTTCTGCGAGCGAGCCTGTGGTCATGGCCACTCCCAGGATGGCATTCGTCGAGCCGTCGTGAACTCAAAGTCCTGCGTGCGAGATGACCAGAGTGGACTCTGCACGCCTTTTGGAGCTGGGTAGCCGGACTTTCCGGGCAGATGGTCTTTCGGCCGCATAGGGAGCAACCAGAGTGGCGGCCGTTGACTTGCACTGACCCGGTCACCCCGTCGGCATTTGACCCATGCCCGGCGGACAGGGACCCGCGGGACGGCGTATGTAGCCGGGAAGACTCGACGTGCGTTCACCGGCACAGGCCGGTCCGAAATTGCATATAGGGATTCAGGAGGCCCCTCGCGGACGGGCCATGACAGGAATCTGAACGAAAATGACCCATGTGTTCGGCAATCTCGCCGTCAACGGGTTAGATGCTCTATGGCGGAGTGCGTCTGCGGCACGGATCGGCCGGTTCCGCGCAACAGGTCGCCCCGAACGACAGAGGGGTACGGGGGGCAGACCATGACGCATGACGACAGGAACACGATTTCGCGCGACACTTTTCGAGGGTCGCGCAGATATAGGGAGCACCGAGGCCCTCAACGCCCCAGCAAATCCTCCCGAGTCTTCGCCACGCCGCGTGGCTTTCGCGTAGATGCGTGAGGTAGCGCCTCACCCGCCTACGAACACAACCGAACCAGCCACCCAGCCCAATCCAGCCAACCTGCCGCGATCCCAAACAGCCCGCCCCGCCGCACGGTGCGCCGGGGTTCCCGTTGTCCTGCGCCTGCTGGCGGGTTGATCCCGTTCGCGGCGGCACTCTGGGTGCATTCATGGATGAACTTCAGGTTCGAAAGACCGACGTCGCGGTGATCAATGTCCGCGAGGTGGCGGAACTCCTCGGGGTGAACACTCGCACGATTTGGCGGCTGTGTCAGAGGAACGAGCTTCCCCGACCGATTCGGCTGGGGCCCAGGATTCTGCGTTGGAGGCTTGTTGATATCCGCGAACACCTCGACCGCAAGGCCGACGGCGACATCGCCGTGTCCCGGGCGGCATCGGCTGGGCGGGGGGCCCGTCGATGAGCGAAGGGCTCGACGCGAACAACCTGCCCCCCGGCACGGCCGCGCACGGCTGGCTCGCCATCGGCGGCGAGCGGGTCGACGGCGGCTGGCGCTACCCCGAGCGGAACGCCCAGCGCGAGCGGATCGGCACGCTGACGCGCTGGGACGCCCCGACCGAGGGTCAGCCGCGCTACACCGCTGCCAAGGGCGGCAAGCGCGGGCTGATCTTCCCCGCCGACGGTCTGCCTGCATACGCGGGCACGAGCCTATGTGACCCGATCCTCGTCGCCGAGGGGGCGAGCGATACGGCATGCCTGCACACGTTCGCCTTCACGGCGGTGGGCGCGCCGATGGCAGGGCGCGGTGGGGATGAGCTCGCAGTCCTGCTTCGGGACCGGCATGTCGTTCTCATCGGCGACAACGATGACGCCGGTCGGAAGAGCATCCAGACCCTGGCCGCCGCGCTCGTTGGTGTGTGCGCCTCGGTGCGTTTCACGTTCCCACCGGAAGGGCACAAGGACGTGCGATCGTGGGTCGCCGACGGCGGGGCTGGTGATGCTGAGATCGTTCGGCTGATCGCGGAGGCTAAGAACTACGCGCCCCCGGCACCTGCGACGCCGGAGCGGCCGCCGGTGCCGGAGTTCGTGCCCTTCCCGACGGAGGCGCTGCCGAAGGCCGCGGCCGATCTGGTTCGGGCCGGCGCACTGTCGCTGCAGGTGAGTGAGGCGATGCTCGGCCCGCTCGCGTTGGCATCGATGGCCGCCGGAATCGGCAACTCCCGCACAATCGCGCTGCACGCCTCCTGGCACGAGCCCTCGGTTCTATGGGTGGCGGTCGTCGCGCCGTCCGGCTCCGGCAAATCACCGGCCCTCGAACTCGTCACCCGCCCCGCCGAGCGCCGCGATGCCGAAGCGCTTCGCGAGCACCGCGAAGCGCTGAAACAGCACGCTGTCGAGGTGGCTCAGCACGAGAAGGCCATGCGGGGGTGGGAGCGGGGGTCTGGCAAGGGCAACCTGAAGGCGACGCCACCTGCAGCTCCGGAGGCACCGGCATGCGAGCGGCACCTCACCAATGACACCACGCTCGAGGGGTTGGCCGCGATGCTCGCCGCGAGCCCGCGCGGACTTCTGCTCGCGTGCGACGAACTGGCCGCGTGGTTCGGCTCGTTCGGCCGGTACGCGACCAACGGTCGCGCCGCGGGCGAGGCCTCGCGCTGGCTACCGCTGCACCGGGCCAGTTCGCTCCGAGTTGATCGTCGCACCGCGCCGCCACTGCTCGTCGAACGGGCCGCCGTGTGCATTGCGGGGATGATCCAGCCATCGGTGTTCGCCGCGGCGCTCACGGGCACGGACTTCGACTCGGGGTTGGTGGCCCGGCTCCTGCTGTCGATGCCGCCGATCCCGACCCGCCGCTGGCAACCCGGCGGCATCCCGCCGATGGTCGAGCGGAGGTACAAAGCGATGGTCGAGAGTCTGTACGACCTCGAGCTCGACGAGGATCAGCACGGTACCCCAGTGCCCCGAGCCCTCTCACTGGACGAGCAGGCCAGTCAGCTCTGGGCCAACTTCTACAACTCACTGAACGCGGACATGGCGAGCCAGGACGAGCGGGCTCGCGCGATGATGGCCAAGATCGAGTGCGCCGCTGCCCGCCTCGCCCTCGTCGTCCACCTCGGCAGAGTTGCCGCTGGCGAAGGCGCTATCGCCAATGTCATCGACTCCGAATCGATGGATCGGGGCATCCGGCTGGCGAACTGGTTCCGCCGCGAGGCCGAGCGGGTGTACGCGCGCCTCGCCGAGGGTGATGACGACCGTGAGGCCCGGCAGCTGCTCGACATCGTCAGCCGCAAGGGCGGCAGCGTGAGCGGGCGGGAACTCGTTCAGTCGAGCAGGAAGTTCAAGACCGTGAAGGACGCCGAGGCGGCGCTGTCGCGGCTGGTGGATGCGGGCCACGGACAGTGGGTGTACCTGCCCCAGAGCGGACCCGGTGCGCCCAAGGCCAGGAGGTTCGTCCTGCCCGGCGCTTCCGGCGATCCCCTCTACAGAACCTCCGCTGGCGGTGCCGCAAACGGGGATTCCGTTTGTGTAGACGCTGTAGACACGCCCACCACCGGCACCGCGGGAGGTGCCGAGTGATGCGATGGAGTGGCTACTGGCTGAAGGCCTTCAACGAGGGGCGGCACATCGATGGCCGCCTCAACGGCGAGTACGTCGCCCGAGTCATTGCCATCGAGTGGCTCTCGGGCATGCCCGTCATGCCGCACCGCTGCGGCCGCGAGCGCCGGCTCTACCTCGCGATTGTGTGCCTGCGGGGCAAGTGGATTGTCGTGGGTGTGTACGGCACGTCAAGGTCAGCAAAGCGGGCGTGCGAGCGCGCGCTCGAGGAGGCAACGTCATGAATCGATGGCAACGCAGTCTGCACGAGGCCGGTCGCGTGGTCGCGGCCTATGTGCTGAGCAGTCACAAAGCCGTGGCGAAGGTGTATCACGACGCCGGCGCGTGCTGGCCGTCGCGAGAACTCAGCGCAACGAACCGTGAAATCGTCCTGGCCATCGGGCCCCTGGCCGCGGCCATCGCCCAGCGAGAGCGGGAGCCGGAGCTTCCCCCGCACCTGAAGAACAAACCCATCGAGTTGCAGGCCATCGGTCAAGTCGACATGTTCGACCACCAGTCCTGCGACTTCCGAGCCGCCTCAGACCTCGCACTGATTGCCGACTTCTGCATCGAGAGTCTGGATGACCAACCACAGCGGTGCTGCCAGAGCGGGGAGTTGGCAGGCTCGACCGCCGAGCAGCTCGTCAGCCAGCACCACGCACTCATCGTCAAGGCCGCGCGGGAGTTGTTCCTGAACGGCGTCGTCACTGTCCCCCTGCCCGAAAGGAAAGAGTCATGATGTCACTCGCACAGATCGCCCAGAACAAGAAGCAGCAGGCCCGCACCGCGTTCATCAACGCGGCGTGGTCCGAGGAGCCGCCGGAGCGCCTGGCGGAACTGGCCAACGACGCCGGGATGGAGCTCGCGGCCGCGGACGCCATCCTGGCCCGCATCGCGGACATCCGCACCGACATGGCCACCGCGGACACCGTCGCGCATCTCCGGCGTGTGGCGAGTCAGGCGAAGGCCCACTCCGATGCGGTTGGGGCGAAGGCACAGGCGGCGATCGACAAGCTCGAGGCGGAGGCGGAAGCCGTCGCCCGCGAAGCCGATGCCGCGCGGCGCGAACTCGGTGATGCGGAGTCCGCTGCGACGCGTGTGCTTTCCGTCTACGAGGAGGGGCTCATTCCTGTCTCCCGCCTGCCGAAGGAGGTCGCTGCGATGATCGAGCGGAGGTCGCTGGAGGCCAAGGTCAACCAGGCCCACGCCGTGGTCATCGCCGCGACCAACAAGCGCAACAGCCTCCGCGAGGATGTGCAGCGGCTGGAGCGCGAACTGCAGTACCTTCCCATCTCCCGCGACCGCAAGGAGCAGGAGGCTCGGCTGAACGCTGAGATCGAACGGGCCAAGGCCGCCCTCGCGGCCGCGGAGACGCGGCTCATCGATGCCGAGCGGGCCCATGCCAAGGCCCGGAGCGCCCTGTAGTCCAGCACATCCCACATGCATCGCCCCCTGGCTTTGCCGCCGGGGGGCGACTTGACCCGTGCCACCGGCCAGCCCTGACTGTGACCCCCGATCCCGGCAACCCGCCGAGGTCGGGGCAATGGAGACCTCCGCCCGATGGGCACCGTGTTCCGCAAAGCCTGGACCGCCCCCCTGCCGCCCGGCGCGGAGATCGTGTTGCAGCGCGGCAAGCGCCTGGCCCGCTACCAACTCCGCAACGGCAAGGTCCGCACCGCGGAGGTGTTCACCGCTGCCGACGGCCGCGTCCGCATCCGCGGTGAGACCAAGTCGTACATCGCCAAGTTCCGCGATGCGGCCGGGTACTGGGTCGAGCGCCCGACGGGCTGTTCCGATGAGACCGCCGCGCGGGCCGTGCTGGCCCAACTGGTGCGCCGGGCCGAACTGATCCGCGCTGGCGTGATCACGCCCGAGGAGGACGCTGCCTCCCGGCACGGGGCCGAATCGATCGAGACGAATCTGGACGCGTGGCGCGACCACCTGCGGCTCAAGGGCAGCACCGAGCACTGGTACATCCAGGCCCGCCGCCGGGTGGCCCGTGTCGCCACCGACCGAGGCGTAAAGCGCCTTCGCGACTTCACGGCCGCGACGGTTGAACGGTGGCTCCGAGATCAGGCGGACACGGGCATGTCCGCGGGAACGCGGAACGGCTACCGGCAGGCCTGCGTGACGTTCGTCAACTGGTGCGTGCGGGCCGGGCGACTCACGCACAACCCGCTGCTGGCCGTCGCGGTGGCGGACCAGCGGGCCGACACGCGGCGGCAGCGCCGCGCCCTGACCGAAGAGGAACTGGCCCGACTTCTGGACGCCGCCCAGCGCCGTCCCCTGGCCGACGCGATGACGGTTCGTCGCGGCGAGGCCAAGGGCCAGGCGCAGGCGAAGTTGTCGCCCGAGACGCGGGAGAACCTGTTGCGCATCGGCCGCGAGCGGGCGCTGATCTACAAGACGCTCGTGCTCACCGGCCTGCGGAAGGGGGAACTGGCCAGCATCACCGTCGGCCAGGTCGATCTCGGCGGTCGGGTGCCGCACCTGTTGCTGAACGCCCGCGACGAGAAGAATCGCCGCGGGTCGGAGATCCCGCTGCGGGCGGACCTTGCCGCCGACATCCGCTCGTGGCTGGCCGACCGGTTGGCGTGGGCCCAGCAGACCGCCCGCGACATAGAGGAGCCGATCCCGGCGTCGCTGCCGAGCGACGAGCCGCTCTTCGAGGTTCCGAGCGGACTGATCCGCATCTTCGACCGCGATTTGGTGTTCGCGGGTCTGGCCCGCGTCGAGAATAGTGGCGGGAAGGAGGTCGTCATCAAGACCGACGAGCGCGGCCGCACCATCGACATCCATGCCCTGCGGCACACCTTCGGGACGCACCTCTCAAAGGCGGGTGTCCCGCTGCGGACCGCGCAGGCCGCGATGCGACACAGCGACCCGAGCCTCACGGCCAACGTCTACACCGACCCGAAACTCCTCGACGTGGCCGGGGCGGTGGCCAGCCTGCCGGACCTGCCGCTGGCAGCGGTTGGAGGGCGAGCCGCGACGGTGGCCGCCCGTTGACGCCATCGGCCACTCATCGGGCGGTCAACCCCAGCGATGCCGTCCCCGACGCGGCGTTGTCTCCGGCGGCTTCGGGGGCGGGAGCACCGGCGGGAGAGTCGGGAGTTCATCTGCCTCTTCCCCCTCGTCGGAGCCGTCCAACGTGTCGACGCCGTCCACGAATCGACGCCAGGTCGGCATGGCGACAGGCTCAACTTCGATCTGCTCGAGCATCGCATTGCAAGGCACGAGCGCGGCGGCCGCAGCGAACCGGACATCCTCCAGGATGCGGTCGAACTGGTTTGGCGTGGTCGCTTCCCGAAAGGTCATGGTCAGGATCTCCCGAAGAGCTCGGATCGCCGGGTCCGCGGGGATGTGCGTGAAAAGCTCGTGCAGGCTCGGACGATCCCTTCGTCCCTCCACGCGCACACGTCTCCGGAGCTCCTTTGCGGGCACGATCATGTACTGGAATACCTTCGCGGAGCGATCGTGCTCGAACGACCGGTCCGCATCCACCCGGGTAAGGCTCAAGGCCTCGAGCTCTTTCCCCAGTTCGCCCAGCACGCCAATCGCCAGACCACGGATGTCGCGGACGGACATCTCGCTCGTGCGCTCAAGCGAGTCGAAGTAGGTCATGGACATGATCTTGCGCAGGGCGGTCAGGCATGGGTCGGCGATGGAAGCCTGCAAGAGCTCCATCAGCGTTTCCGCTCCATCGACACGTTCATCCTCGTCGAGCTTGACCGAGTCAAGGTCGCTGCTGTGGACGAACAGGAACTTCGGCCGCTTCGGGGCATGGACATCTGCCGTCATCACCGAAGCGTACGACGAACCGCCTCTCCGCCCCATCAGCCTGAGGGCGGGGACGACCGGACGCTGCCCCGCCGATCGGCAGCCTCATCCCCGCCACGCCTTGCACAACCACTTGCACACGCGCTTGCACAAGCGAGCGTCCGCCTGGGTCATTCCGTGTCATCGTCCGGCCGTTGGCCCCGATCCGGCCGTCCCCGCCAGCGTCGGAAGAACTCGCGGATTCTGCGGAGTTTGTCAACGAAAAGCCGCCGTTGTCATCGTGTGACATCGGCGGCGGTCAAAGCGGGCGACCGGGATCGAACCGGCGACATTCAGCTTGGGAAGCTGACGTTCTACCGCTGAACTACGCCCGCAGCTCTACGACTATACGCCCCTCATCCCGCGCCCGCAACTCCTCAAAACAACCCACGCCCCTGCCTCTCAGCATCCCAGCTCTCCCCCGGCTCGTCCACACACGCAGCCACCAAAATCGCCTCACCTCTCCACCTCCCCCAACACCTCCACATCCATCAGCATCGTCCGTTTGGGATCAACCTCCACACCCCGCGGCTTCAACTTCATCTTCACCGCCCCACTGCTCATCCGCCTCGTCTCGCCCTTCACCTCAACCTCCACCTTCGACCCATCCGCCAACTCCATGACCACCGGCACCCTCAACTCATACGCCGGGTTCTCCTCGTTGATCAACTGCACCTGCTCCGCACGCACCTCCATCTCCCCCTTCCGCTCATCCCACACCCAAGAAACCTCAACCCGCGGCATCCCCGGTCTCTCGCACCACTGCACGAAAAACCTTTCCAAACTCTCCCCCGACACCTCCTCCAAGCACCGCCGAAAGTCGTCCGTCTCAACCTCGCGGAACGCGTGCCGCTGCACATACAGCCTCGTCCCGGCGAGAAACGCTTTCTCGCCCAGCCGCTCTTTAAGCATGTGCAATACGAACCCGCCGCGCTCGTACGGGTCCTCCGCCTTCTCAAAGGTGTCGTCCGCTCCGTGATATCGCCCCGAGACCATCCCCGCCTCTTCCGGCGCCCGCCCGCGCGCTTTGCTCTTCAAACTCGCCCACCACCCGTCGACCACCTCCGCGTACGCCGCATCTCCCTTCGTGTGCCGGGCCCAAAGCGCTTCCACATACGTCGCCCACCCCTCGTTCAACCACACATGGTTCCACGATCGGCACGTGATCAAGTCCCCAGTCCACTGGTGCGCCAGTTCGTGAACGATCAGATCATCCTTCCCGCCCCGCGGCTGACCAAGCACCTCCTCCGACAACGTCGTCAGCGTCGTGTTCTCCATCCCGCCCCACTGAAAATCCCGCACGATCACCTGCCCGTACCGCCGACCCCACGGATATGCCTTCCCAAACAACTTCTCCAAAAACGCCACCATTTCCGGCGTATTCGCAAACGTCTCTCGCAAACTCGCCCCCGAGCCCACCGGCCCATACACCCGACACACCGGCAAACTCTTCATCCCCTTCAACCTCGCCCCCTCACCCGTCGTCCGGTCGCTCGGCTCGATCACCACCTCGTCAAACTTCCCCACCACCAGCGTGATCAGATACCCCGGCTGAGGCTTCTCCAACCGCCAGTGAAAAACCGCCCGCCCGGGTTTCACCTCCCCCGCCTTCACCTCCACAGGCTCACCGTTCGACAGCGCCACATACCCCGCCGGCACATCCGCCCTCAACTCCGTCACGCACCGATCGTTCGGGTAATCGTGCAAAGGCAGCCAAAGACTGTTCCAGTCTGCCTGCCCCTGCGAATACACCATCGCCGCCTGATTTCGTTCCTCATCCGCCGGGACAAAGATCAGCCCCGTCCCCTCACCGAAGGGCTTGACCGCCTCGTACTCCACCAAAACGTGCACACTCGTTCCCGGCTCGATCCCCTCTCCCCCAACCTGAGCCGCACCCCAGCCCGTCATATCAATCGACAACATGTTGCCATCATGCACGTACGTGCATGGTTTACCCTCGATCTGCACCGATCGCACCTTGATCGTCGATCGCGCATTCAGCCGCATCTCCCTCCGGATTTTCCCCAGCGCCTTCGCCCCCACCACGACCCGACCCTCAATCCGAGGCTCTTCCACCTTCGGGATCACCACCTCGATCGACATCGATTCAATATCGAACCATCGATCCGGTGGGTAGTTCGTCTGGTCCCGCCCGGTCTGCGGATCGATCCGCGCGGGTGTTTCGACCCGTTTGTGCTCGGGCGCCGGGTGTGCCGCCACGGGCGTCGGAGCGCAGAAGATGCCGACCGCCAGCGAAATCCCCGTGAGCATCAACACCGCCACGTGACGGCGGTCGCGCCGCGTTCGCCGAAGCACCAGGCCCGTGGAATCAGAGGAAAAAGCCCGCACAAACCTGCGCACATCTCGAACAAGAGTGACCATAACCGCACTGTACCCGAGATTCCCCGCGGAGATCCCGCGCAATCCCTCGCTCATCCACAGGTTGTCAAATTCACACACCTCGACTTCATCCAATCATCACCGTCGGTGTACCATCACGCCATGCCTGACACGCACCACGCGGACCTGCCGATCGCCGCCTCACGGCTTGCGTCCTTCCTGGATTCCTCGCCGCGTCGACAGGCGCCGCCCCTCTCCATCCACGCTCAAGTCCCCTCCGACGAGCCCGACCCCGACTCCGACACCGAGCGCGGCCCGCGCAGCCAGGCCGGTGAATCTTCCTCCCTCCTCGCCGCCACCGCCGGCACCAGCGCCACCGAGTTCTACTCCCCCATCCCCCCGGGCTACCGAAAAGGCTTCCACAAATACGTCATCGTCTTCGGCACCGTCATGTCGGGCCTGGGCAAGGGCATCTTCGCCGCCTCCCTCAGCAAACTCCTGAAAGACAAGGGCCTCACCGTTGCCCCGATCAAACTCGAAGGCTACCTCAACATCGACGCCGGCACCCTGAACCCCTACCGCCACGGCGAGGTCTTCGTCCTCGACGACGGCACCGAATGCGACATGGACCTGGGCACCTACGAGCGCATGCTCGACCAGGACCTCTCCCGCAAAAACTTCACCACCAGCGGCCGCCTCTACGCCGAGATCCTCGAACGCGAACGCCAGGGCCATTACCTCGGGCGCGACGTGCAGATGATCCCCCACGTCACCGGTGAAGTGAAACGCAAGATCCGCGAGCTCGCCGTCGCCGGCGACGGCACCCGCCCCGCCGACGTCGTCTTCGTCGAAGTCGGCGGCACCGTCGGCGACTACGAAAACGCCTTCTACATCGAAGCCCTCCGCGAACTCGCCTTCGAAGAAGGTGAACACTCCACCTGCTTCGTCGCCCTCACCTACGTCGTCAAGCCCGGCGTCCTGGGCGAACAGAAATCCAAGCCCGCGCAGCTCGGGCTCAAACGCCTGATGGAAGCCGGCATCCAGCCCCACGTCATCGCCTGTCGAGCGGCCGAGCCCTGTTCCCCCACCGTCCTGCAGAAAATCGCGATGTTCAGCAACGTCCCGCTGAAACGCACCTTCAGCCTCCACGACCGCCAGAGCATCTACACCATCCCCGACGAGATGCGCTCCGACAAACTCGACCGCGAGATCCTCTCCCTGATCGACCTGCACGACCGCGTCGACGCCGCACACGAAGACCGCTCCCGCGAACTCTGGTCCGGCTTCGTCCGCAAGCTCACCAGCAAAAAGCAACGCACCATCTCCATCGGCATCACGGGCAAATACGCCGACCTCCGCGACGCCTACGCCTCCATCGACAAAGCCATCGAGCACTGCGGCGCTCACCTCCAGACCGACGTCCACCTCCACTGGATCGACACCACCGAGATCACCGAAGAGCTCGCCTCCCAGCGTCTCACCGACATGGACGCCGTGATCGTCCCGGGCGGGTTCGGCTCCCGCGGCGTCGAGGGCAAAATCGCCTGCGTCAAGCACTGTCGCGAGAACCTCGTCCCCTATCTCGGCATCTGCCTGGGCTTCCAGGTCGCCGTCATCGAGTTCGCACGCAACGTCCTGGGGCTCCACGACGCCTCCTCCAGCGAGTTCGACCCACGCTGCCGACACGCCATCATCAGCGAACTCCCCGACCAGAAGAAAATCGAAGGCCTCGGCGGCACCATGCGCCTCGGCGCTCAAGACGTCCTCATCAAAGAAAATACCCTCGCCCACTTCCTCTACAACAACCGCCTCTCCGTCCGCGAACGCTTCCGCCACCGCTACGAAGTCGACCCCCAGTACATCGAACGCCTCGAACAAGGCGGGCTCGTCTTCTCCGGCCGCCACCCCACCCAGCCCATCATGCAGGTCATGGAGCTCCCCCAGCCCACCGACCCAACCAGCACCGCCGCGATCAACAGCGAAGGCAAACCCCAGCACCCCTTCTTCATCGGCGGCCAGTTCCACCCTGAGCTCACCAGCCGCCCCCTCCGCCCTCAGCCCCTCTTCATGGGCCTCCTCGCTGCCGCAATCGCCCGCAAGTTCTCCACCACGCCCAGCGGCGTCGCGGAAGTCATGGGCGACGCCTCCCTCTCGCGGTGGCTCCGCCGAAACGCGGGCAACAACACAAACGCCGCCTCGCGGTCCTCAACGCCCCTGGGTTGATGATCAAGATTCGCCCCGCACCGCCGCGAACCAAACGCCGCGCACAACGCGCGTTCACGCCAGTTCCGCACGCAGCGCCCGCCCCGCATCCACCAACACCGCCGCACTGAACCGATCAGGTCTCCCCAGATGCACCCGGCAGTTGTGCAGCAGCGTCTGCGCATACATCAACGCCGACCCGCGAAGCTCCTGCTGATCCGCCCCCGTACACGTCGCCGCCTTCATCACAAAGACCTGCGCCGCCCACGGGTGATTCGTCGCGTTGTCAGGCTGCAAGTTCTCAATAAACCACGCGCACGCGTGCAAGCACGCCAAACGCAGATCCTCACGCCCACGCGCAAGCGACAATCCCCACGCCGCGTGCAGCGCGCTCAACTGGCTCTGCGTAAAAACCTCGATCGTCCCCGCCCGCCGCGAAAGCACCGGACAATCCAGCAGCCAAGCCTCCTCGCGCCCAGCGCTGTTCCGCGCTTTGAGCGTCCGATTCAAAAACGCCTCCGCGAAAACCTCATCCACGCTCAGCGTCTCATCGTGCAGCGCCCACCACAGCCGCTCATCATCCCGCACGCCCACCGGCACCGCCCCCGCACCCACACCCCACACCCGCGCAACCAAAGGCCGATCGACAGGCCGACGGTTCCCCATCTCATCCGCAAACCCCGCCAGTTCCGCCTCACCGACCACCGCCCCATCCCTCGGCAAGATCCACCGCTCACCCAGCGAGCACAGCCGCTCGCTCCACTGCGCAACCAACTCGCGATCAAACCCACCCGCGCTCGTCTTCCGCTCGCTCTTCATCACGCAACACACCTCTCCCCTACGCCCCGATCGTCACCCGCCCGCCCAAATCCCCGCCCGCTCGCGCACGCTCACCCACAACCTCCACCCGCGGCATCGGCTGCTCCTTCGGGTTCTTCAGCCCACGCTCCGCCTCGATCCCAAACGGCTTCTTGAACCGCTGCACCCCCGGCGCCGTCTCCAAAGCCCCCGGCTGCCGCGTCGGGTGCCACTGGTGAAAGACCAAACACTGATCAACCCCCATCACCGCCCGCCCGCCGTGCTTATACACCCGCCGCCCGAGGTCATCGTCCTCCTGCCCATACCCCTCGTACATCTCGTCAAACCCGTTCACCGCAACAAACTCACCAACGCGGATCGCAAAGTTCCCCGACGCGAGCTTGGGCTTGTGCCCCTTGCTCAGCCCCAGCCTCCGCAGTGCAAGCTGCCGGTTGTACCGCCTCTGTCGCCGCGGCAACTTCGCCAACTCCTCATCGCTGGGCGTCACAGGCCACGAGCCCATCCGCAGCGCGCCCTCATCAAACGCCTTCGTCTGCGTCTCGCTCAGCGTGATCCAATGCCCGATCACCAGCGCCACCGGCTTCTTCCCGCGCTTCTTGAACAGCAACTCAAACCGCTCGAGCGCATCCGGCGCAGGGCAGCAGTCGCCATCAAAGAACACGAGGATGTCGTCCATCCCCGCCCCGCCCTCGATCGCCGCCCGCGCCCCGTTGTTCCGCACCTGCGCACTTCGGCACACGCCCTGATGCGCCCGCGTCACCAGATTCACCGCGACCCCAAACTCCGCCGCCGCATCCCGCACCACCTGAACCACATCCGCACCATCGCCATCGATCGACACCGTGATCGAATCCGCCGCCCGGCGCTGCATCGCCACGCCCATGAGCGTGCGCCGGATATGCCGGGGCGTGTGCGTAATGACCACCACATGAACCTTGCTCACGCGATACTCTAGCCGGTCCCACGGTGGCACGGCTCTCCAGAGCCGTGCGCCTTTCTGCCTTCAGTTTCCCTCCGGAGCCCCACCGTGCTCATCGCCAGCACCGCGAAAAACCTGCACGAGGCCCTCGCGTCCACCTCGACGGTGCCGATCGCCAGCCGCACCATCATCTGCGTCCCCACGATGGGCGCCCTGCACGAAGGCCACGCCGCACTCGTCCGCCGCGCACGATCGTGGGCCAACAACAACGACCCGGCCGCGCTCGTCGTCGTCACCATCTTCGTCAACCCCACGCAGTTCAACGACCCCGCCGACCTGCAACGCTACCCGCGCACGCTCGATGCCGACTGCACACTCTGCGAAGCCGCCGGTGCCGACGCCGTGCTCTGCCCGAGTGTCGAAGAGGTCTATCCACCCAACGCACCGCCCAAGCCCAGCGACAGCGAACTCCCCGCCGTCGCCACCGCCCCAAAGCTCGAAGACGCCCGCCGCCCGGGCCACTTCGCCGGCGTCTACCAAGTCGTCCGCCGACTTTTCGAGCTCACGCGCTGCCGCCGCGCCGTCTTCGGCGAAAAAGACTGGCAACAACTCCAACTCGTCCGCGCCATGGTCCAGCAGCTCAACCTCTCCATCCACATCGACCCCGCCCCAACCATTCGCGAATCCGACGGCCTCGCCATGAGCAGCCGAAACCGCTTCCTCTCCCCCACCGAACGCGCCGTCGCTCCCGCCGTTTACCGCGCCATGCAGGCCGCACAACGCACCAACTCAATCGCCGACGCCGAGCGCACGATGCGTGAAACCCTGCAGCACGCCGGGCTGGACGTCGAGTACGCCGTCGCACGCGAAGCCCAATCGCTCATGCCCATCACCACTTCCACCAGCACCGATCGCGCCAGCGTCCGCCTGCTCATCGCCGCGAAGCTCGGCTCAATCCGCCTGATCGACAACGCGCCGTGGGGTTGATCTCCATCCAACCACCGCGTTGAGCATCGCACGATCGCCAAGTTTGACGCGTGCGCTCATCCCCCCCGCACAGGTGCTCCGTGACCGATAATCGAACAGACGCGATGACTTCTCGCTGATTGTCGGCGTCGGTGTTGTTTCTTGACGTCAACCTCGCACCTCCCCACAAAACTCACGCGGTCAACCGGCCGATTGCCTCTGGTATCGCGGGATAACCCCGGATCACGAGGTTCTCAACTCATGCCGATCTCAAAGTCATCGCAGCAGCAAAGGCCCACCGCCAACTCCGCCAAGCTCGCCTTCGGCCTCGTCATCACCGATCAGGGCGTCGATGCCAGCCGCTCGCGCAGAAAGTACGAACGGATGTCCTGCGTCACCGGCGGCGCCATCTACGAGATCCTCGCCGACGAACGCGTCAACGAAGGCTGCGCCTGCACCGTCCGAGATCTCAGCCAATCAGGTCTCGGCCTCTCCTGCCGACGAATGTTCAACGTCGGCGCTCAGGTCATCGTCCTTCTCCGCTTCAAGGTCGGACAAAGCCGCCCATACTTCGGCATCATCCGCCAATGCCGCTACGACGGGAAAGCCCTCTACGCCCTGGGAGTTGAGTTCACCCCCACCGTGCAAAGCGAAGCCGTCACCCGCTGGATGATCGAGAACCAACTCGGCGGGTGATCCCGCACATTCCGCTCGCGACACTTCTCGGACTCCGCACAACCCGCACAAGTTCACGGTACTTTCCCCACCGTCACACTCACGCCCATAGATGCCCCGGATCTGCACGCTATGACTGGTGCTGATCTCCATTCGTTTCGATGATTACCTCTGCGGGCATCACGCCGCGTATCAAACAGCCAGCATGGAGCAGGTCCATGGCACGTACAGACACCAACACCATCAAGCCCAACACAAAGTCGATTGTCCAGCGCGCCGGCACCGATCGTTCACACGACGCCCGCCTCACGTCAGAGGAACGCCGCCACCACACCCGCCTCCCCTTCCACACCGAAGTCGACGTGCACGAAATCACCTCCGCCGGCACCGTCACCAACGCCCAACGCTGCAGCACCGTTGATGTCTCCCCCGCCGGCCTGGGCTTCCTGAGCCGAAAGACCTACCCCGTCGGGTCCAAACTCGTCCTCATCCTCCGCCTGCCCGACCATCGTGAAAAACTCCTCTTCGGCGTCGTCCGCGCCGGCAACTACGCTGCCGACGCTCGCTATCAGGTCGGTGTTGAGTTGATGCCCGAAGCCGACTTCGCCCGCCAACGCGGCGTCTCCGCCTGGCTCTCCCAGCATCACGCCCACTAATCGCCTTCAAGTTTCGCTCCGCCACTCGCCCCGAACAGGCTCCTTCCCTACCATCCGCAACCCACCACCCTTCCCCCTGTTCTCGCGGACGGAGCCACCGTGAACGCACCCTCATCGTCTTCCACCACCCGCGCGGGCGAGCCCGTGTCCATTTCCATCCCCGCCTCCTCTTCTCCCTCCCCGCTGACACCCGTCAGCCCTGCCATCACCTCCACCGCCAAGCTCGCCGCACAATCCGCCGGCGGCGCCGCCTTCATCGACCCCGTCGACCCCGCCAAATCCATCCGCGTCCGCGGGGCCAAAGAACACAACCTCAAGTCCGTCGATGTCGACATCCCCCGCGACAAGCTCGTCGTCATGACCGGCCTCTCCGGCTCCGGCAAATCCTCCCTCGCCTTCGACACGATCTTCGCCGAGGGCCAACGCAAATACATGGAGTCCCTCTCCGCCTACGCACGCCAGTTCCTCGACCAGCTCAAAAAGCCCGACGTCGAAGACATCCAGGGCCTCCCGCCCACCATCGCCATCGAACAACGCTCCAGCGGCAGCAACCCCCGCTCCACCGTCGCCACCAGCACCGAAATCTACGACTACCTCCGCCTCCTCTTCGCACGCTGCGCCAAGCCCACCTGCTGGCACCCCACCAAAACGAAAAAAGACGGCACCGTCACCTCCCGCTGCGGCCTGCCCATCTCCGCCACCGAATCCTCCCAGATCATCGACAGCGTCCTCGCCATCGCCGCGGGCCAGCGCCTCATGGTCCTCGCCCCCATCATCCGCGCCCAAAAAGGCTTCCACCGCGAAGTCATCGTCGATCTTCAGAAACAAGGCTGGGGCCGCGTCCGCGTCAACAACCAGATCATCGAAATCCGCGAAGCACTCAAGGACACTTCCGAAAACCCCCTCAAGCTCGGCCGCTACGAAAAGCACACCATCGAGGCCGTCATCGACCGCCTCGCCATCCCCGAATCCTCCAAAGCCAACCCCGCAACCGACGACGCCCTCACCGACACCCGCCAACGCCTGACCGAAAGCGTCGAAGCCGCCCTCAAACTCAGCAGCGGCACCGTCGTCATCTCCATCGAACAACCCGCCACCACCTCCTCCTCCAAGCGCCCCTCCGCCTCCACCGCCGAATCAACCTGGTACGACCGCGTCTACTCCACCCGCCACGCCTGCACAGAGCACCCAGAGTGCTCACTCGAAGAACTCTCCCCACGTCTCTTCTCCTTCAACTCTCCCCACGGCGCATGCTCCGCCTGCAGCGGCCTCGGCACCCTCATGGAGCTCGACGAAGCCCTCGTCGTCCCCAACGAAGAACTCTCCTTCCGCCAGGGCGCCATCGCCGCCTACAACAAAAACCAAGCCGTCCGCGCATGGTTCACCCGCAGCCTCCGCAAACTCTGCCGCGTCACAGGTTTCTCATACGACGCACCCTTCAAGTCTCTCCCTCCCGATCTCCGCCGCATCGCCCTCTACGGCACCACCAAAGAAGACACCGCCAAATACACCCTCAAGCTCAAAGGCGCCATCCCCGAGCTCACCGAGTGGATGCACTCCACCGAAAATCCCACCGTCAAAGAATGGCTCGGACAGTTCATGTCCAGCAAGCCCTGCCCCGCTTGCAACGCCGACCGCCTCCGCATCGAGGCCCTCCACGTCCTCCTCTCCAGCACCCACAAAGCCAACCTCGCCGACGCACTCTCCGCCACCGTCGTCGGCCCAGAATCCCTCAAACGCGACGGCTCCACCCTCAACATCGCCGAGCTCTCCCGCCTCAACATCGTCGACGCCGCCAACTTCATCGAAGGCCTCAAACTCTCCACCGAACAACGAACCATCGCCGAGCCCATCCTCAAAGAAATCAACAACCGCCTCTCCTTCCTCCGCGGCGTCGGGCTCGAATACCTCTCCCTCTCCCGCAAAACCGCCACCCTCTCCGGTGGCGAAGCCCAACGCATCCGCCTCGCAACCCAGGTCGGCTCGGGCCTCGTCGGCGCCTGCTACGTCCTCGACGAACCAACCATCGGCCTCCACCAACGCGACAACGACCGCCTCATCAAAACCCTCCGCCACCTCTGCGACATCGGAAACACCGTCCTCGTCGTCGAACACGACGAAGACATGATCCGCGCCGCAGACTGGATCATCGACGTCGGACCAGGTCCCGGCGTCCACGGCGGCCGCATCGTCGCCGCAGGCCCACTCCCCACCATCAAACGCTCCACCTCACTCACCGGGCAATACCTCTCCGGCTCGCGCCGCATCGAACTCCCCGAAAAACGCCGCCAGCTCGACCCCAAACGCTCCATCGTCATCAAGGGCGCCAAACACAACAACCTCAAAGACGTCGACGCAACCTTCCCCCTCGCCGGCCTCGTCTGCGTCACCGGCGTCAGCGGCTCCGGCAAAAGCACCCTCGTCAACGACATCCTCCTCCAAGCCGCACTCAAACACTTCGGCCAACGCGCCCAGCCCGGCTTCCACCAACGCATCACAGGCTTCAAGCACATCGACCGAATCATCGACGTCGATCAATCCCCCATCGGCCGCACTCCCCGCTCAAACCCCGCCACCTACACCGGCGTCTTCGACGAAATCCGAAAAGTCTTCTCCGACACCAAAGAATCCAAAATCCGCGGCTACAAGCCCGGCCGCTTCTCCTTCAACGTCTCCCAAAAATCCGGCGGCGGCCGCTGCGAAGCCTGCGAAGGCCAAGGCCTCAAACGCATCGAAATGCACTTCCTCCCAGACGTCTACGTCTCCTGCGAAGTCTGCGGAGGCTCACGCTACAACCGCCAAACCCTCGAAGTGAAGTACAAAGGCAAGTCCATCGCCGACGTCCTCGACATGACCATCGAAGAGGCCGTCACCTTCTTCGAGAACCACCCAAAGATCCTCCGCCAGGTCCTCTGCCTCCACGACGTCGGCCTCGACTACATCAAGCTCGGCCAGCCCTCCACCCAACTCTCCGGCGGTGAAGCCCAACGCGTCAAGCTCGCCTCCGAGCTCGCCAACGGCGTCTCCCTCGACGCCCTCTCCACCGACTCCCGCCGTATCCGCGGCGAAACCCAATCCGAATCCGCCGACACCCGCTGGAACGACGACGACGCCGACGAATCCACGCAGCGCAAAAAATCCGTCCTCATCGCCAAACGCTCCAGCCTCGCCGCACACACCCTCTACATCCTCGACGAGCCCACCACAGGCCTCCACTTCGAAGACATCCGCAAACTCGTCCAAGTGATGAACCGCCTCGCCGACGCCGGCAACACCCTCGTCGTCATCGAGCACAACCTCGACGTCATCAAGTGCGCCGACTGGATCATCGACCTCGGCCCAGAAGGCGGCGCCAACGGCGGCACCATCGTCGCCGAAGGAACCCCGGAGCAGATCGCCGCCAACCCCCGCAGCCACACCGGACGCTACCTCAAACCCCTCCTGCACGGGTACCGCCACGCTCCGCGTGGCGTGTGAGCCCAGCACACGCTCCGCGTGTGCCAAGTGCACAAGCACGAGTACCGCCACGCTCCGCGTGGCGTGTGAGCCCAGCACACGCTCCGCGTGTGCCAACCGCACAAGCACGGGTACCGCCACGCTCCGCGTGGCGTGTGAGCCCAGCACACGCTCCGCGTGTGCCAAGCGCACAAGCACGAGTACCGCCACGCTCCGCGTGGCGTGTAAGCCCAGCACACGCTCCGCGTGTGCCAAGCGCACAAGCACGGGTACCGCCACGCTCCGCGTGGCGTGTGAGCCCAGCACACGCTCCGCGTGTGCCTAGCGCCAAAGAAACAAACTCAACTCCTCCGTCTCGATCGCAAAGCCACCAACCCACGTCCGAAAATCATCGCCCGATTTGCAGGTCTTCAAGCCGAAACATCTCACCCTCACCGCATATGCGGGGGGTCATTGAGGGCTTCCCCGCTATTTTCAATCATGCCCACGAAGTTCTCATCCGATGCTGAAGGTGTCCCGCCGGCACTTCACATCCTTGAGGAACCTTCGCTTGGATTCACCCCATCCAAAGAACCAGACCAAGCCCCACGCGAGCGAGTCGTTCGCCGCGCTCGCCGATCTTATCGGCCGTAAAGACCTCTCGATCTATCTTCAGCCCATCCTCGACATGCGCACCGGCGAAGCCGTCGGCTATGAGGCCCTCGCACGCCCCGGCATCACCACCGGCTTCGCCGGCGCGATCGATCTCTTCGACGCCGCCGCCGCCGCGAACCGAATGTGGGAACTCGAGGCCGTCACCCGCGAGCAAGCCCTCGAACGCGCCCGCGAACTCGACCCGCAGACACTCCTCTTCCTCAACAACTCCCCCCAGACCTTCACCGACCCGCGCTTCGTCCCCACCATCGAGGCCGAACTCGCACGCGCAGGCCTCCAGCCCTCACGCATCGTCCTCGAAATCACCGAACGAACCGAGATCGAAGCCAACGCCACGATGATCGAGCACGTCAAGCAACTCAAATCCATGGGCTTCCAGGTCGCACTCGACGACGCCGGCGCCGGCGCCAGCGGCCTCAACCGCCTCATGCAGCTCCGCCCACACTGGCTCAAACTCGACCGCGAACTCATCGACCGCGTCGACGAAGATCGCTACAAAACCAACCTCGTCCGTCTCCTCGTCCGCTTCTGCCGACTCAGCGGCGTCAAACTCCTCGCCGAAGGTATGGAACGCGAAGAGGAACTCAACGTCCTCATCGACTCGGGCGTCGAATACGGCCAGGGCTTCTTCCTCGGCCGCCCCGCCCCAGCACCACAATCGCCCGCCTCCGCCATCGTCGGCAAAATCCTCCGCCGCGCCCGCGGCGAACGCCGCGACTCCCGCGAATCCCCCATCCGCACGCTCGCCCGCCGATGCACCACCGTCCAGGCCTTCCAAAGCATCGGTGAAGTCGCCTCCCGCCTGCTCTCCTTCGCCGCCGACGGCGGGGTCGTCGTCCTCGACGGTCGCCGCTGCGTCGGCTGGTGCCCGATGAACAAAATCCTCAGCCTCGCCTCCACCCGCAAACGCTCAGACCAGATCGGTCGCCACGCCGTCGTCTCCACCGCCGCTCTTCACCCGGGCACCTCCGTCAAATCCGCCCTCGAACTCGCCAGCGTCCGCGACGAAGACGAACTGGGCCTCCCTCTCATCCTCCACGACGACGCGGGCGAAACCTTCGTCGTTCCCCTCCGCGCTCTCCTCGCCGCCGCCGCCGCCAGTCAGGCCGAAGCCCCAGGCCGCGAAGTCGACCCGCTCACAGGCCTCCCCGCACGCGTCGCCGCCGACATGCGCATCGAAGAACTCCTCCGAGGCGACTGGCAGGAATCCGTCCAGGCCCCCATCGAGGCCGCCTTCATCGACCTCCGCGGCTTCGGCGAACTCAACGCCACCATGGGCTACGCCACAGGCGACAACGTCATCAAGGAAGTCGCCGCACACATCCGCCGACACGTCACCGACCCCATCCCGGGCTCCTTCCTCTGCCATCTCGGCGAAGACCGCTTCCTCGTCCTCGGGCCCGACGTCCCCATGCGCCAGAACATCGAACGCTTCGTCGCCTCCTTCTCCAAACTCATGCAATCCAGCGACGAGTTCGACGACGGCTCCATCGCCCGCATCGGGCCCGACGGGCTCGACCTCCCCTCCTGCCCCCTCGCACTCCGCGTCCTCATGGTCGGCCCCCTCCGCGGCCGAATCCAACACGCCCGCAGCCTCTACGTCATCGAAAGCCAACTCCGCCAAAAAGCCCGCTCCATCGAGGAAAGCCTCCCCAACGACCAGTCCGTCATCATCAACGACGACCGCGCCCAACGCCAACAACTCCGCGCCAGCGCTTGACACCGCTCCCGCTTTGGTGGCACGGCTCTCCAGAGCCGTGCGGTCTTTGACTTGATGCACAGCTCTCCAGCGCCGTGCCTCCAAAGCAAAGTCAACAAACAAGCAGGGCCTCAATCGCTGCCAACGCCACTCCCGTGCCACCGATCGTCGAAGACGATCGGTGCTCGTGCATCCACTGAAAGAACCAACACACTCCCCGTGCCACCGATCATCGAAGATGATCGGTGCTCCCCTGCGTGTCCCCGATCTTCGCCGCATCGTCCACAACCACCTGCTTCTTCGCCGTCGCGATAAGCACAACCCCGATCAGCACACACGCAACCCCCGCGAGTTTCTGTGCCGAGGGTTTCTCACCCAAGATCCACCACCCAAGCAAAACCGCCGCCGCCGGCGCCACGGTGAACGCGATCGGCTTCACCACGCTGATCTCACCCGCCTTCAGCCCCGAATAGAAAAACACCAGCGCCAGCGCCCCCGCCACCACCCCCGAGCCCAGCACGAGCTTCCACAAAACTCCCGGCGGCGCTTTCATCCACGTCGAAGGCTCACTCTTCAGCATCGGCACCGCGATCAGATACACCAGCAGCATGATCGGCATCGCCACCACGCACCGCACCGTCACCGCCGTGATCGGCCCGACCTCCTTCGAGTCCAGCACCAACTTCGTGCACAGCTCACCCGTCGCCCAGCACAAACCCGCCAGCACCGCCAGGATCACCGCTTTCATGCCCGGAATGTACCATGCACCGCCCCCGCAAGGTGGCTATCTTGTCCTCAGCACAACCGCCCACCTCGCCGCCGACGGATCGGCCCGAGCAAGCACCCAATCAGTCGCGACGGACCTCGACGATGAACGAGCACGAAACCAACTCTTCTGAAACTTTCCCCCCCATCACCACCGCGGTCCTCGAAGCCCCCGCCGAAGTCACCGACGCGACGGACGCCCGTGCGCGCGCACTCATGCCCTCGGTAGAAGCCCTGATCATCACCAGCCCCCCCCCCGCCAGCCCCGCTCCTTATACCCATTTGACCCTCCCGCCGACCTACCACCCTCCCCACTTCCTAGCCTCTCGACACTCCAGTATCGCCGCGAAGTCAGACACCTAAACCG
>JACVCS010000033.1:0-27229 GCA_016741915.1 Phycisphaerales bacterium
CGGGTGCCGAGTGGTGGGGGTGGGTTTGGATATGACCCGTTGTTTTTGGTTTCGCCGGGGCATGAGCGGACGAGCGCGGAGCTGTCGGCGAGTGAGAAGCACGCGCTGAGTCATCGGGGGAAGGCGGCGCGGGCGATGGCGGCGCGGCTGGTGGAGTTGCTGGGGTGGATGGAGTAGGCCGTTGGAGGGCACTGGGCACTCGGCAGAAGGGAGATGCGAGAGGGCAATCGGGAATGGGGAATCGGCAATCGCGGAGGGGTGCTTGCGATTGGTTGTCGGTGGTGGTGTGGGTACGCTTGCGGGTGGGTGCTTGGGTTTGTGTGGTTGGGCGGGGCTGAATGAAGGAAGCGGATATGCCAAGCTTTGATGTGGTTTCGAAGTTCAACTGGGCTGAGCTGGACAACGCGATCAACAACACGAAGAAGATGATCGGGACGCGATTTGATTTTCGCGGGATTCAGGCGGAGATTGAGCTTGATCGCAAGGAGAAGCAGCTGAAGTTCATGACCACCGACGGGACCAAGCACGGTGCGATGAAGGAGATGTTTCTTCAGCAGGCGATGCGGCGTGGGCTGGACGTGAAGTCGTTCGAGTTCAAGGAGCCGGAGAGCGGCGCGGGCGGGGCGCTGAAGCGGTTTGTGAAGATCAAGGAAGGGATCGAGCAGGCGATCGCGAAGGACATCGTCGCGAAGATCAAAGAGACGAAGATGAAGGTCCAGGCCTCGATCCAGGGTGACGAGGTGCGCGTGACGGCGAAGCAGATCGACGATCTGCAGGCGGTGATCAAGCTGCTCGACGGGGCGGGGCTGGCGATCCCGCTGCAGTACGTGAATATGAAGCGGGATTGAGGGGAGGCGTGCTCAGGGGTTCAGTACGCGAAGTTGGCGTTGGGGTCGCTGGTGGTGAGGGTGCCGGGGGCGCTGTTGCCTGAGACTGAGGGCGCGGCGGCGGGGGTGATATCGACGATGGGGCCGAAGCGGTTGGCGGCGTTGAAGTCGTAGTTGGCGGTCGTGTTGCCCGAGGATGAGTTCTTGATAATGAGGTTGCCGGTGCCGGTGACGCGGATGCCGTAGTCGTTGTCGGTGCAGTTGTTGTTGTCGATTCGGTTGTCGTCGGAGGTGACGAAGATGCCCGCACCGACGCCGGCGTTGCCGTTGCTGTCGCAGGCGTTTGCGAAGATGAGGTTGTCGGCGGAGCCTTCGATGCCGTGGGTTGTGTTGAGCTGCGCGGAGCAGTTGGAGATGGATGAACCGGCGTTGATGAAGAATCCGGCGATGCCGTTCTCGCGGCTGGCGCAGTTGTGGACGGAACTGCCGCTGCCGACGGTGATGCCGTCGCCCTGATTCTGGGCGGCGGCGCAGTTTGAGATCGATGAGGCGACACCGAGAATGAACCCGCTGCCGCTGTTCTGGCGGGCGGTTGAACTGGAGACGGTCGCGCCGGGGCCGGTGGAGAAGCCTGCGTTGCTGTTCAGGGCTGCGAAGCAGCCGGTGATGATCGATCCTTCGCCGACGGAGATTCCGATGCCGCTGTTCCCGGTCGCGGAGACATTGATCACCCGCCCGCGGTTGCCCAAGCGCAGACCGGAGCCGCGGTTTCCGTTGACGTTGACGGAGTGGACTTCGCTTCCTTCGCCTGCGCTGGTGTCATTCTGGAGATTGATGCCGACTCCCCATCCGGCGACGGTGCCGTTGCGGACGGTGACGATGTTGACGCCGGTGGTGTTGATGATGCCGTCGAGCGAGTTGGCGGCGCCGAACATGCGGAAGCCGTTGAGGTCGATGATGACGTTTGCGGAAGCGACGATGATGCCGTATTTGTTGGGCTCGCCCTGGAGGTTGCCGGTGAGGTAATAGGAGCCGGGCTGGGTGATTCGGTAGGTTGTGCTGCCGTCGCCCGGGGTGTTGGTGGCGTTGATGGCGATGCGGGGCTCGATGTCGCTGAGGGGTTTGCTGGTGGAGGCGACGGCGCCCAGCGGCGGGGAGAGAGGGCCGGCGAGGAGTGGGATTGTCGCGGTGGCGAAGGTGCAGCCGATGAACGCGGCGAAGGCGAGAACTCGGGAGCGGGTGCGGATCATGCGGAAGATCTCCGGTGAGTTGGTGAGGGGCAAGTGACGGCGTTGGTTGGGTGAGCGATCAGAAGGTGAAGTTGGCTTTGGGATCGGACGAGCCTGTGGAGGATGGGGCGGAGTTGCCGCTGATTGCGGCGCTGGCTGGGGTGGTGCGGTCGAGGATGGGGCCGACGACATTGTTGGCGGCTATATCCCAGTTGAGGGTGTTGCTGGCGCACGTGTTTCGGAGGATGATGCTGGCGGCAGCGTCGACATCGATGCCTCGGTCGGCGCCGGTGCAGAGGTTGGTTTCGATGCGGTTGTTGGTGCCGGTGGTGTGGATTCCTGCGCCCCCGGCGACGGCGGTGCCGTTGTTGGTGCAAGTATTTGCGAAGATGAAGTTGCGGCTGGCGGCTCTGATGCCGTCGAGGCCGTTTTCGCCGGCACGGCAGTTGATGAAGCTGTTGTAGGAGCCGACGCTGAAGCCGTTGCCGGTGTTCTGGTTGGCGGCGCAGTTGAAGAACGAGTTGACGTTGAAGGTCGAGTTGAAGCCGCTGCTGGTGTTCTGGGTTGCGGAGCAGTTGGTGATGGTGGCGCCGGCGGTGACGCTGATGCCGTGGACGCCGTTCTTTGCCGCGGTGCAATCGACGATGGCGGAGGCTGAGTAGCAATCGATACCGGTGCCTGTGTTGTTGGTGGCGGAACAGTTGCGGACGACCATGGCGTTGTTCACGGTGATGCCGTTACCGGTGTTGGCGTCGGCATGGATGCCCTCGATGGCACCGCTGAATCCACCGCCGTTGGTCGCGATGCCGCCGGTTCCCCATGCGGTGACGTTGCCGTTCTTGATGACGATGTTGTTGATGTTGTTGGCGACGTTGATGCCGCGGAACGAGTTGGGTACACCGGTGAGGGTGAAGCCGTTGAGGTCAAGGGTGACGTTGGAGGTGATGATGGAGATGCCGTTTTTGCTGATGACACCGGTGATGTTGCCGACGAGGTAGTAGGAGCCTGGCTGTGAGATGATGAAGGAACTGCCGGCGTCGCCCGGGGTGTTGTCGGCGCTCACAGCGATGCGAGGTTCGATCTCGCTGAGGGGTTTGCTGGTGGAGGCGACGGGGCCCAGCGGCGGGGAGAGGGGGCCTGCGTGCAGGATCGTGGAGCAGGAGACCAGCGAGGCGAATGCGGCGCAGAGCAGGCGAGCGGCGGAGATGGAGAGGATGCTGCGGTTCATGGAGAGTCCTTTGGGTTGGTGACCTGGGATGTGAACCGGGATTGGCGGTGGGTGGGATCAGTAGAGCAGGTTTGCTTGCGGGTGGTTGGCGTTGGGTGTGGCGGAGATGTCGCCCACGCCCGAGACGTTGACGAATGGGCCGTAGGAGTTGCTGGCGCCGATGCTGAGGTGGTTGCCTGCGCCGGGGGCGGTGGAGGTGTTCTTGATGATGAGGTTGGCGGCGGAGACGACCTCGATGTTGCGGTAGTTGGCGGTGAAGGCGTTGCCCTCGATTCGGCAGAGACCGGCGTTGATCACGCGGAGGCCCGAGGCCTGGGTGGTGTTGTTGCCGTTCTCGGAGACGGTGTTGTCGCGGATGATGACGCCGCCGCCGGCATCCATGAGGATGCCGTGGTTGAGGTTGTTGGTGATCGAGGAGCGTTCGACGGAGCCGCCGAAGGTGATGTGGATGCCGTTCTGGGTGTTGTTCTGGGAAGTGCAGTCGTGGATGCGTGTGCGTTGCTGAGCGCGGATGCCTGAGAGGGCGTTGGCGTTGGTGGTGCAGCGTGAGATGGTGTTGAAGAGGAAGGAGGCGTTGATGCCGAAGCCGGTGGTGCTGGCGTTGGCGATGCAATCCTGGACGTTGCAGGATTGCCCGACGACGAGGTTGTCGGAGGTGTTGGAGGAGGCGACGCAGTTGGAGACGAGGGCGTTATCGCCGGCGGAGATGCCGTTGGCGGTGTTGGCGTTGGCGGTGCAGTTGATGATCGAGCCGCCGTTGGTGGTGATGCCGGTGCCGGTGTTTGCGGAGGCTGAGATGTTGATGACCTGGGGTGCGATGCAGGAGGCGAGGTTGATGCCGCCGGAGGAGAAGCCGCGGACGGCGCCGTTTCGGACCGAGACGTTTCGGCGGGCACCGGTGGAGGTGATTCCGGTGCCGGAGATTCCGGAACCGACGAGTTCTTGTCCGGCGAGGTCGACGGTGACGCCGTCAGAAGCGATGATGATGCCGCCGGGCGAGCTGGAGGAGAGGATGGTCCCCGCGAGGCGGGCGGAGCAGGGGAAGTTGAGGGTTTCCGGGGTTTGGGTGATGATCAGCGAGATCTGATTGCCGAAGGAACTGGCGCTGATGACGTGGTTGCCGTCGGTGTCGTGGTTGCGGATCAGGTTGTCGGCGATGACGTTGTTGGATGAGGAGGCGGCGACGCTGAGGCCGATCTGGCCTGAGACGGATGTGCCGTTGACGGAGTTGTTTCGCACGACGGTGCGCGAGCCGTTGACGAGAATGCCCACGGCGTTGGCGGCGGAACTGAGAATGGCGTTGCTTTCGATGGTGGTGTCGTTGCCGTTGGCGAGTATGCCGCGGGTGGTGTTGGTGTAGACGGTGCAGTTGATGGCGCGGGAGAGTGTGTTCAGTTCGATTCCGGTGGCGTTGGTGATGGTTGTGCAGTCTTTGGCGAGCGATCCGGCGCCGAGGCGGATACCGATGGCGGTGTTGTTTCGTGCGGAGCAGCGTTCGGCGGTTGCGCCGTCGCCGAGATCGAAGCCGTTGGCGCCGTTGAACTCGCAGACGACATCGGAGACTGAGAACGAGGGGCAGTTGATGCTCGTGATGCCGTGGCTTGGGAAGTTGGTGATCTTGCCGTTGCGGATCTGGACGCGGGAGCTGCCTGTTGCGAGGGAGATGCCCTGGGTTGCGCCGGTGACGCCGGTGAGGGTGAAGCCGTTGAGATCGAGATCGACGTTGCTGGCGGTGATGCGGATGCCGGCGCGGGCGGAGATGCCGGTGATGTTCGAGGTGAGGTAGTACGAGCCGGGCTGAGAGATCACGTGCACGGCCGTTGTGTCACCCGGCGTGTTGGTGGCGTTGACGGCGGTTCGGGGCTCGATCTCGGCGAGCGGTTTGCTGGTTGAGGCGACGGGGCCGAGGGGTGGGGAGAGCGGGCCGGCGAGGCAGGCGAAGGACAGCGAGCAGACGAGCGAAAAGGCGAGGGATGTGCGTGTGGCGCGGATCATGGTTCGTTCTCTTCAATAGGTGTAGTTGGCGTTGGGATCTGTGGAACCGAGCGTGCTGGCGGCGGCGGTGCCTGTGACGGCGGGCGAGCTGGCGACCGGGGAAGGGATGCGTCGGTCGATGATGGGTCCGTAGATGTTGTTCGCGGCGATGTCCCAGTCGGTGGTGTTGCCCGAGCAGGTGTTGCGGACGATGAAGTTCCCGGCGGAGTCGACATCGATGCCGCGGTCGGCGCCTGTGCTGTTGTTGTCTTCGATTCGGTTGTCGCTGTTGAGGGCGTGGAAGCCGGCGCCGTCGCCGCCGCTGCCGTTGTCGGAGGCGGTGTTCGATCGCACGAGGCACGACGATGAGAAGCGGAAGCCGTCGAGGGAGTTGAAGTTGGAGGTGCAGTCGGTGATGACGGATCGGCTGCTGACGAAGAACCCGTTGCCGGTGTTTGAGTTTGCGGCGGATCGGGAGATGGTGCAGCCGAAGCCGAGGTTGTATCCGCCGCCCGAGTTGTTGCTGGAAGTGCAACCTTCGAGAATGCAGGCGTTGAAGGCGAGGATGCCGACGCCGGTGTTGAGGTATGCGGAGCACTGGGTCAGGGTGCAGCCGGAGCCGGTGAGGATGCCACCGGTGAGGTTGGCGGTTGCGATGCAGTGACGGAGGTTGCTGAAGGCGTCGACACGGATGCCGTAGCCGGCGTTTCCGACGGCGATGATGTTCTCAACGCGGACGCCGAGGGAGCCGCCGGAGGAGAGGTCGATGCCGTCGCCGCCCCAGTTGCGGACCGTGCCGTTGGAGATGACGATGGCACGGAGTGAGGCTAAGGAGGTGATGATTCCGTCGAAGGTCCCCATGCCGGGAACGCCGACGAGGTCGAAGCCGTTGAGGTCGATGGTGACGCCGGAGGAGGTGATCTCGATGCCGTGCTTGTTGGCGACGGCGGTGACATTGCCGGTGAGGTAGTAGGAGCCGGGCTGTGTGATCTTGAAGATGCTGTCGCCGTCGCCCGGGGTGTTGGCGGCGCTGATGGCGATGCGGGGCTCTGGGCCTGGGGTTGAGGCGACGGGCCCGAGGGGTGGGGAGAGGGGGCCGGCGTGGGCGGCGGTGGAGAAGGTCAAGATCATCGCGGCGAGCATGAATGCGAGTCGCATGTGGTGATTCCGGAGTTGCCTTACGTACGGGTGGGAGAATGCCTGAGCTTTGAATGTACCGCGCCAGCGGGGCAAGGCACCCTTTGTGGTTCAGATTTGGAGGTAAAGCGGGGTCGGCGTCGGCGGGATTCTGATCCGGATGAGCTGCGGCTGGGATGACGTTCTGGCGGGGAGGATGGTGTTTGGACCGGGTGGCTGAAAAGGCCTGAATCCAGGCGGGTTGTGTTGGGGTTCTATACTGGTGGGTTCAGCGGGGTTCGGGGGGCTTTTTCATTCTTTTTCAGGTATGGTGATCGCATGACCACAGTGCCGAATCAGGCGGGCAAGAGCGGGAAGATCGATCCTCATGCGGTGACGATTTCGGGGATGATCCTCGACCCGGCGTATGGCCCGGGCGGGAACGTGACCGAGTCGATGTCGTCGGCGGCGGCGATTGAGAAGAACATCCCGATGCCGGGCAAGTTCCCGTTTACGCGCGGGCTGTTCCCGCAGGGGTACCGCACGCGGCTGTGGACGATGCGTCAGTTCGCGGGGTTCGGCAGCGCCGATGACACGAACAACCGGTTCAAGTACATCCTTGAGCAGGGCAAGGGGACGAGCGCCAACACGGGCCTGAGCACGGCGTTCGATTTGCCGACGCTCATGGGGCGGGACAGCGATGATCAGCTCTCGGCCGGTGAGGTGGGCAAGTGCGGGGTGGCGATCTGCACCATCGAGGACATGCACCGGTTGTACGCGGATATCCCCGTGGACAAGGTGACGGTGAGCCAGACGATCAACGGCCCGGCGGCGGTGATCTGGGCGATGTACCTGGCGCACGCGCTGCAGCGCGGGATGAAGTGGGAGAACCTGGGCGGGACGCTTCAAAACGACATTCTCAAAGAGTTCCACGCGCAGAACGAGTTCATCTATCCGCCCGAGCCGAGCGTGAAGCTCGTGGTGGACACGATCGAGTTCCAGAGCAAGTTCCTGCCCAAGTGGAACAGCGTGAGCATCAGCGGGTACCACATCCGCGAGGCGGGGAGCACCGCGGTGCAGGAGCTTGCCTTCACCCTGCGCGACGGGATGGAGTATGTCGAGGCGTGCCTCGAACGCGGCATGAACATCGACGAGTTCGCCCCGCGCCTGAGCTACTTCTTCAACGCGCACAACGAGTTCTTCGAGGAGATCTGTAAGCTGCGTGCGGCACGGCGGATCTGGGCGCGGATGATGAAGGACCGCTATCAGGCCAAGAGCGAGCGGTCGCTGTACATGAAGACTCACGTGCAGACGGCCGGTTGCAGCCTGACGGAGCAGCAGCCGCTGAACAACATCGTGCGCGTTGCGTATCAGGCGATGGCGGCGGTGCTGGGCGGGTGTCAGAGCCTGCACACGGACAGCATGGACGAGACGCTGGGCCTGCCGACGGAGCAGGCGGTGACAGTGGCGCTGCGGACGCAGCAGATTTTGGCGCACGAGACGGGCGTGACGCGCGTGACCGACCCGCTGGGCGGGAGCTGGTTCGTTGAGAACCTGACGGACCGCATGGAGAGCGAAGCGCTGGACTACATCGCGGAGATCGACGCGATGGGGAGTTATGCAAATGGCCAAATGACAAATGGCCAAATGGTCAAAGCGGAAAAGACCGAACGCCGAGCGGGTGTCTATGCGCCGAAGGGTTCGTACGGGCGCGGCGTTGTCGCGGGGATCAATAAGGGGTACTTCCGGCGGCAGATCGCCGAGGCGAGCTATCGCTACAGCGAAGAGTGCGAGGCGGGCGACCGCATCACCGTGGGCGTGAACGCGTACACGGACCCGGACGAGAAGCGCCCGATCGACATCCTGCAGATCCCGCACAGCGTCGAGGTCGAGCAGTGCGAACGGCTGGCGAAGTTCAAGGCCCGGCGCGACGCGGCGAAGGTGCAGCGGGCGCTGGAGAACGTGCGGCAGGCGTGCCGAGGGAAGGCGATGGTCAGCCAGTTCCCCGAACTGCCGTGGGGCAACGGCGGGTCCGCGGCATCGGGCATGCACGCGACGAACGTGATGCCGGCGTTGGTGGAGGGGGCGCTGGCGAACTGCACGCTGGGCGAGATGGTGCAGGCGATGGCGGATGTGTATGGGCGGTACAGCGGCGGGCCGGAGTGGTGAGATTTCTTTTCGCTCGATCTCGAACGATTGAAGTGCCGCCTGAGTATCGGGGCATTGTCGCACTTGCACGAAAGCGAACACGTCGAAGAGCGGTGATGTTTGTGTGTGGAATTCTCGTGCTTGGGCTGATTGTCTTTGCGATCATCATGGGATTGCGAACGCTGGCCCGGCCGGAAGCGCCGCCGGGCGGGTGGGTGATCGCTCCTCCGATGTTTTTTGTCTATGGAGCCGCGTTGTATACGCCCGCGATCGTGATGCCACTCATCATGCGAAAGGTGAAACGAAGGTGGGATGATCAAGATCGTGGTGATGGATTCGTGATCAAGCCGAAACCGTTGGGGTTGGTGCAGCGAGTTGCTGGAGTACTCATCGTTATACTGGTTGTGGCGGTGGTAGTGTTTGGTTGGTCTCTCGGAGTTTTGGGTTACTCGGTGGTTTCTGATGCGGGTGTTCGGGATTTTCGAGTTGTCACGTATCAGACGGTCCCGTTTGGCGACATTGCTGAGATTTGGTATCTTCCAGCCGGGATGGAAGTTCCTGGCGACGACAAGAAAGGCCCGTTCATGCAAATCACACTCGTTTCGGGCCGGACTATTGGTTGGAGCGGTGAACAGTTCGAGAGTGCCGAAGAGATGCTTGGCTGTGGGAGATTTATCGCCCAGAAGTCCGGTAAATCGCAAAGACTCTTCCCGACGGCGAGACCTCTCGGGACAAGATAGGTGTGACGAAATCTGTTCATTGGTTGAGTTGCTGGGCCTGGTTAGGACAAACTCGACTCCCACGCTTTGTCAGATTGTGTAGTCAGCCTGCGAGTTCGTTAACATGAATAGGAAGATAGCAGAGGTTCTCGATCGCAAGAGCGTTCGGCAGGGATTGTAAGTGATTGCTCTTGCGTCATTCCGAGTTCACAAACTGGAGCACACCCATGGACTTTCTTGTTCACCTCTGGCTGCCGATTATGATTTCCGGCGTGGCGGTTTTTGTGCTCAGCGCTTTGGGCTGGATGGCGGTGAATCACCACGCGAAGGATCAGCGGTCGCTGCCGGATTCGAAGCCGCTGATGGATGCACTGGAGGCGATGAAGGCGGAGCCCGGTGTTTACATGTTTCCGATGGCCTGCGGGCACGGCAGCAAGGAGCAGAAAGCCGCGGCGATGGCGGAGATGTTCAAGAAACCGACCGGTGTCATCCGCATCTGGAAGATGCCCAGCATGGGCGGCAACATGCTTTCGTCTCTTGCGGTGTATCTGGTGATTTCGGTGCTGATCGCGTATCTGGGCTGGAGTGCCTTCGGTGCGACGAATAAGTCGTTCGCGGAGCTGTTCAAGGTGCTGGGCACGGCCGGGGTTTTGGCGTACAGCTTCGCCTTTATTCCCAACGACATCTGGTTTCAGAACAGTCGACGGGCGACGGTGCTCTGCGTCATCGACGGCGTGATCTACGGGCTGGCGACGGGGGCGATCTTCGCGGCGATGTGGCCGAAGGTTTGAGCATGGCCTCGATGTGCGATGGTTGAACGGCATGTGCCGAGCCTGCCGCGGGTAGCGGGTCGGTTCACGTCAATGTTCACATGAATGAAGCAACGCCCGCGTGTGTTTGTACGCGGGCGCTGCGGAGAGTGTTTCTACGGTTGAAGTTCTGGCTTACTCGGTGGGGACGGTCGCGGTGGTGGGCTGAGCGGGGATGCTCGGCTGCGTGATCGCCGGCTGCGTGCCCGTGCTGCGGGCCTGCTGCAGCGAGTTGGCCTGGGAGATATCGGCGCGGGCCTGCTCGGTGTTGCCGAGTTGCTGATGGATCAGTGCGCGGAGTGCGAAGGCGGTGGGGTCGGTGGGGTCCAGGCGGCAGGCGGTCTGGGCCGCTTCGAGGGCCTGGGGCCACTGCTGACTCATGCGGTGGAACATCGACTTGAGCAGGTACCCCTCGGCGCGGTCCGGTGCGAGGCTGATCAATCGTCCCGAAGCCAGACGGACACGCTGCGGATCGTTCATCTTCACACAGATCTGACCGAGGTCGAACCATGCCTGCAGATCGTTCTTGCCTTCTTCTTCGTTGGTCAGGGCGATGAAGGCGGTGCGGGCCTCGCCCAGCCGCTCCATCTGCATCAGGCAGCGGGCGTGCATGGCGCGGAGGTCGCGGCGGTTCTCGTTGCCCTTGGCGTTCATCAATGCCGCGAGAGTGAGTTCGGCATCGGGGAAGCGACCGGCGGAGAGTTGCGCCCGCGCCAGGTCTTCCTGGATATTCAGGTCGTCGGGCGCCAACAGCCGTGCCTCGCGCAGCGCGTCGGCGGCCTCGGCATACCGGCCTTCGAGCATCGCCACCTGACCTTGGATCTGACGGATCCCCGCGTTGTGCGCGAAGCTGGCACCCTTCTCGTTCAACAGCGAGTTCACCTCGCTGTAGCGCTTTTGCGTGATGAGCATCTCGCTGGTGGCGATGACGTACTGGGGGTTGGCGGGATCGAGCTGCATCGCCGCACGGAACTTCGCCAGCGCCTGCTCGAAGCGGCTCATGCGCTCCAGCACCACACCCTGGAAGTACTTCGCGTCAACGTCCTTGTCGTCGATCTTCTCGGCCTCGGCGAATGAGTTGGCCGCGAGCTCAAGGTTGCCCAGCTCGAGCATGATGCGCCCGTTGAGCACGTAGCCCTTGACCATCTTGGGGTTCATCTCAAGCGCGTTCTCGATGCTCTTGCGGGCCTTCTCCAGATCGCCCGCGAGGTACTGCTGCTGCGCGAGCTGCCACTGCACGTCGGCCTTCAGCACCGCCTGCTTCTCACGGTTCGCAAGTCGGGCCTCGTTGGTATACGCGCCGTGCCCGGCGCATCCGACGAGCGTCATGAGCAGGCCGGCCGACAAACCGGCGGCGGCGAATCGCATCGCAGCGCGGTGGAAGACGGTCTTGGTTGAAAGCGTGCGTGCGGTCGAGGTGGTGCGGTTCATCGGAGTCTCCGTGTGGGTTTCGATCTGTGTGTGAGGTGTTGCAGGCGTGAAGGTGTGCGGACTGTGCGGGTGAGCGAAGGCGCTTGTGCGTCTGAACGATCCGATAAGCACCCGCCTGTGTTTTGTCGGACGTGCGGCGGGCACGGTTGAGGGCGAGTGTTGAGAAAATGAAAAACGGGCCGGCGATTGGCGCCGACCCGTTCGGTATGTGCAAGGTTGCGGCTGAATCTGCCGCGAAGAAGGCGTTAGTTCGACCCGTCCGGAACGGTCACGATGGTGGTGGGGGACTGGGTCGTGGTGTTCGCGGGGTCGGAGGTGTTGGGGGTCGTCGTCGGCGTCGCTGGCGCATCGGGGTTGGTGGTGACCTGCTGCTGAGCGGGCTGAGCGGGCTGAGCGGGCTGAGCAGGTTGAGCGGGTGTGTTGGCCTTCGGAGCCTGATTCGCCTGCGGCTGGTTCACCTGGGCCTGCGCGTTCGGCTGGGTCTGGGTGCCGGTCTGATTCTGAGACTGCTGAGCCGCGTTCGTGCTGGTTGAGGGCTGAACGGTGGGGCTATTGGTCTCACGGGTCTTGCTCACGGGCTGCCAGTTGTCGTGCGGGCTCGTGCTCGTCGTCGCCGCGGCGGCTTGATCGGCGGTGGCGTTCTGCGCCGGCGCGGGCTGATTCTGCTCAGGCTGCTGGGGCTCGGTGCCCATGGCCGCGGGAATGCGCTTGGGACTTGCGGGAGCAGCGGGGGGGAAGACCGCGGGCTGCTTGGGCAGCTTGATCTGCCCTTCCATCCAGTGCTCCTTCACGGGCTTGGGCGCGGGCTGGATGTCGGTGAGCTTGCGGTAGCTTTCTTCGTTGACAACATCGTCGAGCATTCGCCGCGCGGGCCAGACTTCCTTCTCGCCGACGAGACGCTCGCGGAGGCGGAGCGCGTCGGGCTGGCGCGGGTTGAGCGTCAGCGAGCGGGCGAGCTTCCACAGGGCCTTCTCGTAATCGCCCTGGCGGGCGGCCGCGTCGGCCTCGACGTTCAGGGCGCTGGTCATCTTGTCGCGCGACCAGGGCAGCAGGCCCTGACGCGTGCCGGCGCGGACGCGGTCGATCACGTCGACGGCGCGCTCGCTCTGGCTCAGCAGGACCTTGTCATTCACGATCGTGGGCGTGACAAGGAAGATGATCTCCTCACGCTTCACGCTGTCGTCGTGACCGCGGAAGGGCGTGCCCAGCACGGGGATATCGCCGAAGATCGGCACCTGCGAACGGGTGGCGACGGTAGTCTCGCGGAACAAGCCGCCGAGCACGATCGTCATGCCGTCCTGCACGATGACGTTGGTGGTGATCTCCTGGCGCGATTCATCGGGCACGGTGACGGCGGCGCCGCCGGTGCCCTTGATGTCCTTGGTGCTGCCGGTGGAGACCTGCGGCTTGAGCTCCATGCGGATCTCGCCGGAGGTCGAAACGAACGGGCGGAAGTAGAGCTGCACACCGGTGTCCAGGAACTGCACGGTCTGCGTCTGGCTGGTCTCGGTCTGCGTGGTGGAGATGTACGCCAGGCGGTCGATGACCTGCACGCGGGCGGGCTGGCGGTTGAGAACCAGCAGCTTGGGGTTGGCCATGACGGTGGTGTCGCTGACTTCGTCGAGGAGCTTCATGACGAGGGCGAGGTTCTTGGAGATGACGCCGAGCTTGAGGGTGCTCTTGCCGCCGGTTTTGCCGGGGGTGCTGGCGACGCCGAAGCCGTTGTTGTTGCCGGGGCTGAAGCCGCCGCCCGCGCCGGCGCCGGTGCCGGTGCGAAGGGCGTCGGCGACGCCGAGCGGGCCGCCGACGGTGGCGAAGTCGGTGAAGTTCACGTCGCCGATGATGGAGAAGTCGATGCCGAAGGCGTTGGCCTCGTCGAGCTTGGTCTGCATGACGGTAGCCTCGACGAGGACCTGAGCGGGCTTGGTATCGAGCTCGGCGAGGAGCTTTTCAACCGCCTTGATGTTCTCCTCGTAGTCGATGACCACGAGCGTGGCGCCGAGGGCAAAGTCGTCCTTACCGCCGGGTACGCTGTCGGAGATCTTGAACTCGTCGGTCTTCGCGCTGGTCTTGATCTCGCCGCCGTTCTGGCTGAGCATGGGCTTGACGAACTCGGCCGCGTCGTTGGCGTTGAGGTAGTTCAGGCGGATGAGCTTCGCGGTGCGCTGCTTGGTGGCCTTCTGGATCTTGTCAAACTCCTCGGCCGTGTAGACGTAGATGAAGTTGCCCTTCTCGCTGAAGACGAACCCGTTAACGTGCAGGATGGAGTCCAGCGCTTCGTAGAAGGTCACGTTGTAAAGGTCGGCGGAGATCTTCCCGCTGACGCTCTTACTGGCGATGATGTTCTTCTGGCTCTGGATGCTCAGCAACTCCAGCACGTCGGTGATGTTCTGATCCTTCACGTGCAGGTCGACGAGCATCTGGTCGCTGACCTTCACCTTGCCCTTGAGGCCTTCCTTGCCGTCAGCGGCGGGGGCGTTGCCGGCCGGCGCGGCGGCGTTCTGGGCCGAAGCGCTCGGGGTGAGCACGAGACTCACCAACGCGAGGGTCCACAGGGTGCCGGCGGAAGCCAGCAGTTGAGCGGGGGTACGTCCGAAAAAGCGACCGGCCATAAGCATGCTCCGTGTATGTTCGAAAGTGGGCGGACAGGGTCAGAGAACTCGTCCCACGCGGCGCGCGGGTCCTGAATGTGTGTCGTCTGTTCCGAGCGGGGACTTTGGGGAGCTTGCCCAGATTGATGCGCGCGGGCAAAGTTCGCCGCGCTGGCACGGTCCCTTTCACCGCTCGACAGGCCCAAAAACAAACGCGCCGTGGTGAATATGCGGCGGTGGACCGAGAACAGAATCTCATGGTGTTTTCGATGCCCGCGCCGGTGCTGATTCGGATGCTTGGCACATAGCGCGGGCAGATGCCGCACGCTCCACACGCTCGGCGTGTTCAGGCAGTTTGACAATCGTGCGGTGAGTTTGGTTCAGTGATCAGCGTTCGACGTCGCGGCGGCGTTCGGATCACGCTGCTCATGCGGTTGCGGTGGCTTGCCCGGCTGACCGGGCTTTGTCTGGACGGACGCGGAAACGTCAGCGTCGCTCGACGATGCCATGCCCGACGGCGCCTCGGGCGTTGCCATCGCGGTCTTCGGATGTCCGGTGATCAGCAGGAAGCGTGCCCACAGCAACAACCCCATCGCCAGAACGGCTGCACCAAAGTACCCCGTGCGTCTGCGGCTGAAGTGCTTCATCACTCTCCCGCGGTCTTGCGGACCGTCACGCGCCCTGTGAACGCCTCGATGACGATGTCCCAGGTGCTCGTGGGGCACTGCACGGTGATCACGCCGCCCGTGCTCGCCTGGTCGCTCGCGACACCAACCAGCGGCCCGCCCATGTCATCAAAGACCAGGGTCGTGTTCGCGTCCGATCCATTGAACGCCACACGGGTGATGCGCGCCCCGCCGTACTGCGGGTTGGTGAAGTTCACCTGGTACCGCCCCTGCGGCTTGGTCGGGTCGAACATCATCTGCGTGTCGATGTCGATCTCCGAGCCCGGCACCGCCAGGACCGAGTACTGGTTGTTCGTCACGTCAAAGACGATCGCGCGTTTTTCCTGAAAGGCAATCGCGTCGGACTGGGCGAAGGTGATATCGCTGACGATCGTCCGCAAGGCCGCCTGCACGCGCAAACCGCCCACCGAGCCCATCGACGGGATGACCATCGCTCCGGCCAGACCCAGAAGGGCGATGACCAGGATCATCTCGATGAGGGTGAATGCGCGTGTGCGTGGCGCTGACATGCGTGGCTCCGGGCCTCCGGCGATGACATCATGACATTCGGTCAATGCTGCGAACCGCAACGAACGCTCGCGCTCAGGGCTGCGGCTTCGTGCCCGCCTCGGCGCTGTCGCTCTTTGGCAAGCCCGTGACCGTCAGCGGGATGCTCTCGGTGATCTTCACCGAGATCGTCCTGTCAAACTTGGATTCCAGGCGTGCGATGCGCTGGTTGAGTTCGGTCACACCGTCGGCCGTGCGTCGCGCAAACTCGCTGCTGTTGAACGGTGCGGAGGGCTGGTTCTGCGCCAGCGCCGGGCTGGTGATGTTCAGACCCTGACCGGAGTTGCCACCGACGACGAGGTTCAGACCCAGCAGAACCGCGATGCAGGCGAGCAGGGCGTTGGTTGTGCGAGAGGACTTCATGAGCGAGCTCCTGACCCGTTCGGCGTGGGGCCGGCGTGCGGCGGTGTGGGCCGCGGACGCCGATGCCGGTCGGTGCGAGTGATCAACCAAGGTGCGCACCGGCGGCGTGCCGGTCCACCCATCTTCACATCCATCGGACTCTTCGCCAAGGGTCTTCAGCCCCGATTCAGATTCCCCGACCGTGATAACCGGAACGGTCTGCCGAACGGGGCTGATTTCAAGACGTGTTGGTTGTGCGTTCGGTTGTGATGTGTTCGCTCAAGCGTCGCTGATAACGTCGCGATGGATGGTCCTACGTTTCTCGGACGTTCGCTTTTTGACTGCCGCTCGCCCATGAACATCCGCGTGGTCATCGATGCCTCGCCGCACTACCTCGTGCTGAACAAGCCCGAGGGTGTGCTGTCGGTGCCGGGCAAAACGCCCGAGAACCAGCGGAGCTGCGTCTCGTGGGTGCGTGAGCACTTCCCGAACACCACCGGGCCCATCACCGTCCATCGGCTTGACATGGACACCAGCGGCCTGCTCCTCGTCGCGCTCACCGATCACGCCCAGCGCGAACTCTCCGCGCAGTTCGAGGCCCGCGCGGTCGAAAAGTCCTACACCGCCGTGGTCGAGGGGCACGTGCGGTTCGAGTCCGGCACACTCAACGCGCCGATGAGGCCCGATGTCTCACGCAGACCCATGCAGATCATCGACCGCGCCCACGGCCGACCGGCCGTCACTTCGTACCGCGTGCTGGCGTATGAGCCCGACCGCACGCGGCTTGAACTCATCCCGCTCACCGGTCGAACGCACCAGCTCCGCGTGCACTGCGCCTGGGCCGGGCCCGGGAGCTTGAAGGGCCCGCAAGGCGATCCATCCGGCAAAGGCCACCCGATCATCGGCGACCCGCTCTACGGCGATCCGACACTCGCCCCGCGATTGCTTCTGCATGCCACACGCCTGGTCTTCACCGATCCGACAACGCACCGGCGCGTCGAGGCGATCTGCCCGCCGCCGTTCTGATGGTGTGCTCCGCGGAGCGAGAAATCACACCACAACCACGTCCGCCGCGTCGCTGGTCATCTGCGCCGTCAGCCCCATCTGCGAGAGCAGGCGGCTCAGCATGACCGCATCGTGCACGTCGAAGGCGTTGACCTCGTGGCTGTCGATATCCAGCACGGCCCAAGCCGAACCCTGGTTGATCACGCACGGCAGCACAACCTCCGACCGGTCGCGCGGATCGCAGGCGATGTACCCCGCGCCGAGGTGTGCCACGTCCGTCACCACGAGCGGTCGCGAAGACGTCAGGCAGCGCCCGCATGCACCGTGAAGCCCGATGGGCGAGCAGGCGGGCTTGTCACGCCGCGGGCCGAGGAGCATCTGCTCGGGATTCTGTGGGTCGATGGTGTAGAACCCGACCCACGAAACGCCCTTGGTGTGAAACTCGTCCCATACGCGATCGACAAAGAGCTGCATGCGTTGCATCACGCCGCCGACGGGGCGGAGGTGCGCAACCAGGTTCGTGTAATCACGCTTGGGCGAGGATTGTGCGGGCGAAAGATCGGCGACCGATCGGCTGGTGCTGCTCATGCACCAGCGTATGCGTTGAACCCCGCGTGCAGGCACAACAACCGAACCCAGTCAGTCAATGCACCGCGTTTGAATCCATCGAAAAACACAGCGGCCGCACGGCGGACCGTGCGGCCGCGTGAAATGTTCGTTCTCAAAGATCAGAAGAGCCCAGAAGGGCTCAAACTCACAGCGTTGCGGAGGTGTAGGGCAGCAGGCCCATGTACCGCGCACGCTTGATGGCGGCGGCGATCAGACGCTGTTCGCCCGCGGTGGTGCTCAGACGCTTGCGGCCGTGGATCTTGCCGTTCGGCGACATCATCCGGCGGAGCTTCTCCACGTCCTTGTAGTCGACGTAGATCTTGCCCTTGGCGCTCTTCTTAGCAGCCTTGACCTTCGGGGTAGCGGTAGCGAAACGGTTCATCTGCGACATGCGTTCTTCCGTCCTGGGATTGCCCGGCCGACTGCGGAACACCCGCAAAGCCCCCGGGCGACGGTGCTGGGCCCCGAGCATAGGCACCAACCGCCCTCAAGTCAGCCTCTCTCAACCACCAACCTGCCCAATGATCGGTCTGTGTTTGGGTTACTCCGGGCATTTCGGGATCAATGCCCGACACCTGTCCAACCATCCAAGCGCCCGCTCACCCGCTCATCCACGCCGGCGGCTCAGCAACCGGTCGAGCCCCAATGCCCCCGAGCCCTTCCACACGAGCATCACGCCCATGGCAATCAGGGCCGCGTTGCGGGCAAGGTGGCACGCCCCGACGGTCTCGCCGCAGAGGAACTTCGCCGAGCCGAAACACGAGCACGACATCTCCATCCCGCGGGCCATGACCATCCCCAGCCCGACGGTGAACGAAACGAGCAGGCCCGTCGCGACCAACGCGGCGGCCCGCGTCCACAGCCCCAGCACCATCAGCACGCCGATGATCAGCTCGGTCCAGGGGATCATGAACGCGAGGATCGAGATGATCCCCACGTCATCACCGACCAGCGGCAGGTCAAACTTCTTGATCGTCTCGGCAAAGGCCGCGGGAGTGCTGGTGGGCAGCGTGCCGCCGAAGCTGGAGATCCCGAGCTTCAGCCAACCCGAGTACATCAGCAGACCACCGAGCACGAGGCGCAGCGTGGTGGGAACAACCACGCGGAGCGGGCAGCCGCAGGACCCGCCTTGCGAACAGCACGAAGCGCTGTCGGTCACGGCACCATTCGAGTTGGATGGTGAGTTGGAGCTTGAAGAAAGTGGGGGGGTCATTACTGGCTCCCTCCTGCGCTCGCGGGCGGATCGATCATCGGCGGTACACCCGGCGGCAGCTCCGCGCCGCTGCTCTTCGGATGCCCCGCCGCGGACCAGCCGTTCCACCCGTCGTGATAGACCGCGGTCATCGAGAACCCGCGTGCGACGAGTTCCTTCGCCACGAGCTTCGAGTCGGAGCAATCGCCCCCGCCGCAATAGACCACCACGTTCATCGAGCGGTTCAGCCGCATGTTGACCTTGCCGTCGGTTGCGATGATCTTGTCGCCCGTGAAGTCACCAGCGGGGAGGCTGATCGACCCCGGAATGTGCCCCTTCTCAAACTCCGTCAGCGCTCGCGCGTCGACAAACTGCGTCAGCCCCTGGTCGTAGAGCGCTTTGGTCTGCTCGGTGGTGAGCATCTTGGCGCCGTCGCTGTCCATCGGTGGCGTCGATGATGTCGATGATTGCGAACTGGTCTGTACCGGCGTGCTGGGCGTGCTCGTATTGCTCGACGTGCTCGGGTTGTTGGGCGTCGTCTGCACGCCGCTGGTCTGCGAACTCTTCGGCGTATCGACTGCTTTACCAGCCTGATCCGTACTCGTCACGGGCAGCTTGATCCCCGAGCCTTGCTTGAACTCCAGCGAAATCGCCGGCGACATCTCGCGATGCACCAGCGCCACCGCCAACGAGAGGGCGACGATCGCCGCCGAGCGTTTGATCACACAGGCGAGCCCGCCCGTACTGGTTCGACAACCGCACGCACCGCCCTCGCACGCAGAACCCATACGCAGTCCCTTCTCTTCAAGGCCTCACCGGTCGGACGGTCGGTCCGTCGGTCGGTTGAACGATCACTTCCCCTGATCACCCTTGGCCGTCGCCGCGGGCGTCTGCGGTGCAGGAGCCGCGGCTTTGGGCTGCTGAATCTGCACGGGCTGGGCGGGCTGAGCCTGCCAGCCGCGGATCGGCAGGCGGATCGTTTCCATGTCGGGCAGCGTGGTCTTCAGCACCACCGTGCCCTTGAGCTCGAGGTGATTCACCGGGGCGGTAGCGCTCAGCAGGATCCGCTGCGCAGCCATGTTCTTGCCCTCGCGCGGGCGAACGTCCAGCACCGGATACGTCCCCTCGGGCATCCCCTCCACCGTCGCCGACAACACCTTGAACGGCGTGTTGTTCCGCGAAACGATCTGCACCTCGCCCGTGACGGCCTCACCGGGGATCGCCATCCGCACATAGAACTCCGCGGGGTTCAAAACCGCCGAGCCCACCACCTCGCCGTTGATCCCCATTGACACGCGCTGGAACTTCGGGTTCGTCTGGTTGGTGTCGAAGGTCACCGCGGCGGAATAGTTCCCGATCGGCAGCGACGGGTCGATCGTCACCTGGTACTCGTACTGCTTGAGGTCCTGCCCATCGATCGCCACGGTGCGCTGCGCGACTTCCTTGATGTCCATCTTGCTCGCCTGAGCGCCCGAGAGCGCCACCTTCGTGATGGCAAAGTCCTTAGGCCGTGCGGTGATGGTCACCTTCTGCGGCGCCGCGCCCTTGCCGGGCTGGCTCTGCCCGAACCACACCGAGATCGGCTCGACGATGATCGTCTTCTGCACGTTCGAGGTCACCAGCAACTGGTACGTCTTGACCTTGTCGTCGTCGGTATCAACGGTGATGGTCTTGACCTCGCGCCCGGACCGACCGTTCGGATCGAACCGCACGTCGATGGTGCTTTCCTCACCCGGCGCAACCTCGAGCTTCGCCGCCTGCGAGCCCGTGCAGCCGCAACTGGCCTTCACGCCCAGGATCTTGACGCTCTTGCTCCCGGTGTTCTTGTACTTGAACGAATAGGTCACCGGGGCTTCATCGCCGATGTTGCCCCAGTCGTGCAGTGTCTGCTCAAACTTCAGCACCGCGTCGGCGGGGTGCTTCGGTGCTTCGATCCCCGAGCCCGTCGCGCCGTGCGCGGCCTGCATCGTCGTGGGGTTCTTCGCGTTCTCAATCGCCACGCGCCGGGCCTTCTCTTCAACCGCCGCCTTCTCGTCCGCGTCGGCGCTCTTGCCCAGAGACGCACGAAGATCGCGCACCTGCTCGTTGAGCGATTTGCGGTCCGCCTCGCTCAGGCTGCCGCTGGCCAGCTTCTCCAAAACAATCTTCAACTTCTCTTCGATCACCGCCCGCTCTTCAGCGCTTGGCTCCACGGCCTTCGCCGCCTCCTGCGCCAGGCTCACCATCGGCGTACACACGCCCGCGAACAACACCAGCGACAGGGCCACAACATTGCGGATCGGCTTCAGCGACATGCATCATCTCCAAAGAGTTCTTGAGCCTGCTTTCGGAACAACACTTTACGTCGGTTCAAACACCCGGGTTTTCCTCAGCCCGCGGTTCAACCGCCTCAGCCAAGGCCCCCGCTCACCCAACCGCTCACCCCGACAACCCCTTCTCGGACCTCCCCCGCTCCTGAGTCGATCCCCTCCGCCCTCGCTACGCATCCCGTTCCAGTTCTTTGCCACCAAACCCCGAGCGCTCGGCGAGCGCACGAACTCTTTGACCGAATAGCCTCTGACACCCGCCGCCGATCCCCATCGTCCGGATCGCGTATTCGGGCGAGCCATTTCGCCTCATGAGCCAAAACCCACCCCAACCCGAGCCGACCGAACCCGCCGAGTTCACCTCCGCCTTCGCCCGCTTCGGCCCCTGGGTCCGCCGAACGCTCCTTCAGCGCGTGAGCAACCGCCACGACATCGCCGACGATCTCAGCCAACGCGTCTGGAAAGGGGTCTTTCAGGCCCTGAAGGACGGTCGCTACGACCCCGCCCGCTCGGCCCTCAGCACCTTCATCTACGCCGTGATGCAGAACGTCCACCGCGAGTTCGCCCGCGGTGAGCACCGCCAGATCAAGCACACAGAATCCGCCGCCCACCTTCGTATCGAGCACGCCACCGCCGACCCTTCCAGCCTCATCGACGAGGCCGAAGCGATTGACCGCGTCCGCGCCGCTCTCGACGGCCGCCTCTCAGGCCTCGAACCCGCCGATGCCGAGGTGCTGCGGCTGCTCGCCCTGGGCGTCACCGACCGCGAACTGGCCCGCAAACTCAACGTCTCACCAAGCACCGCCCACGCCCGCAAGAAAGCCGCCCTCGATCGTCTTCGCGACGTTCTCGAACCAAACCCGAATCCACAATCGCCCGAGCGCCATGGTCGGATCGGTCAACAACCATGAAACGGGGGACGCACGCATGAGCCGACTGAACGATGAACGCCTGCTGGAACTGCTGCGAGCCGCGCACGAGGTGAACAACCTCGAAGCCGGGGTGCATGAGCCCCTGCCCACGCGCACCACGCTCGCGTCGAGCTTCCCACTACGTCGAAAGCTCATCGCGATCTCGGGCGTTGCCGCGATGGTCGCCCTCCTCGCCGCCGTGTGGTTTGCCAGCTATCACGCCGCTCAATCCAACAACACGCAACCTGCGGTCAACCCGCCCAACGTCACGGCTTCAAACACCAGCACCAACCCGGGGGCACCCAGCGACGATTCGGAGATCGACGCAGACACGCGCAAAGCCGTCGTCCTCGCCATCGGCGAAACCGACACAGGCGAACTCGCCTGCGTGAACTGGTCGGCCGACGTTCTGCAAGGCCGAACCATCCATCAAGTCAACGACGACGAACTCAAACGTCTGGGCATGGCGCTGATGTGCGAATCACCCAGCCGCCGAATGATCGTCGTCGCGATGGAAGGCCCGCAGACCGCCATCCCCACAACCAACCAACGCGCCAGCGAAATGGCCCGTTGCCTGCTCAAAGCCCCCGCCTGCGGCTCAAGCCAGTTCGATCAATCCCGCTGCGCCAGCGCCGGCTGCCTCACCCCCGAGATCAACGTGCGAATGAAATCCATCGCGCTGAAATAGATAGGCAATCGGGAATGAGCATTCGGGAATAGGCGAAAGACAAGACCCTCGGCGATCGCGCGCCGTTGCCTTCATCCGCGATTGCCGATTGCCCAATCCAGATTCCCGCTCCCCTCCCCCTTCACCCCGCCGCTTCCGCCGTCGCCTCCACCGAGTCGATCCCCCGCAAGCCACCGGCTTCAAACTTCTCCAGCGCCGCGTACACCTCGTCCGGACTCCGGGCCGCCCGCACCGCCTCCTTCAACCCGCGACAGCCTACCGGCCGGCCGCGATGATCCAACTCCTTGCCCAGCCGCTTCCCAAACCAACTGATCCGCCGCCGGATCTGGAACATGCAGTAGTGCTCATCGCGGAACTGCAGCATGAACCGCATGTACTGCCGAACGATCTCCAACTTCTCGCTCGTGCTCGGCTCCGGCGCGTGCGTCCCCGTGGTGATCACCGACCAACTGTCGCGGAAGAGCCAAGGTGTGCTGAGCGCCCCGCGCCCGATCATCACCCCCGCACACCCCGTCGCATCCAGCATCGCCTTCGCGTCCCCCGGCTCGCGCACGTCCCCGTTCCCGATCACCGGCACATTCAGCCCCGCGCCCTTGCAGTGATTCCCCACCGCCTCCACCACACGCTTGATCCCGTCCAGGTTCACCACGCCCATGAACTTCTGCTCGGTCGTCCGCCCGTGGATCGTCACCGCCTGCACACCCTCGTCGATCAGCCGCGGCGCCAGCTTCTCCGCGATCGGCTGATCGTTGAACCACCCCAGCCTCATCTTGCACGTCAGCGGGATGTTGTACGGCTCCAACGCCCGTCGGCACCTCCGCACGATCTCCGCCGTCGTATCCGGGATGCACAGCAGCTTGCTGCCGCCGTCCTTCTTCGTGACCTTGTCCACGGGGCAGCCCATGTTGATATCGACGATCGTCGCGCCGTGCTCCGCCGCCCACACAGCCCCCTCCGCCATGATCTCCGGGATCCCGCCGTAGAGCTGCATCCCCACGGGCTTGTCCTCGTCGTTCGTCCGCGCCAGGTCCAGACTCGTCGCCGTTCCGCGCAGCAAACCCTGCGGGCTCAAGAGGTCCGTGCACGCCAGCCCCACGCCGCCCTGCCGGCGGCACACCAGCCGAAACGCCAGATCGCAGTACCCCGCAATCGGTGCCAGCAGCAGATTCGTCCCCAGTTGAACATGCCCGATCTTCAGCACGCGCAATCGTAGGTTTCTCGCCGATCCGCCGCAGTCGCCGCACGCTCCCAGCACACATCGACCGGCTAACGTTCCGCGTGATCCCCGACGGCTCCAACGCGAACCTCCCGCTGCCGCCGCTCGCGCTGGCGATGCTCGGGCTTGAACTCCCCACGCCATCGATCGGCGATCTCGACCCCGCGTCGAAGCTCCGCGCCGCACTTTCTTTCACCCGCGCCGGAGGCGTCGGCGCCGTGCAGCTCAACGCCGCCGAGCCCGGCTTCCGCCCGCGCGATCTCGACCGCTCCGCCCGGCGTGAACTCGCCGCACTCCTCCGCCGCAGCAACCTGGGCCTCTCCGGGCTCGACCTCTTCATCCCGCCCGAGCACTTCGCCATGCCCGGGTTTCAGGACCGCGCCGTCACCGCCGCCCTCGCCGCGATCGAGCTCCTCGCCGATCTCCGCTCACTCGTGTGCGCCTCCGGCTCGCTCAACGAATCCCACGCCAAGCTCGCCGCGCTGTCGCTCATGCTCCCTGCGCAGACCGACCGCGTCATCATCGATCAGCTCGCGGCGGCTTCCGAGAAGTGCTCCGTCCGCATCGCCGACCATCACTGGGCCCCGCCCAGCACCGACACCTCGCAGTCGCCCCGCATCACGCACGAGATCATCGCCCCGGGCCTCGATCCCGCCGCGATCCTGATGGCCGGCGGCGACCCCATCGCCCAAGCCGCCAAACTCGCCCGCACGCTCGCCAGCGCCCGCCTCTGCGACGTCTCCGCCGTCGGTCGCCGCGCCGTCAGCGCCGCGAACAACACGCCCTTCTCCACCGCCCTGGGCTCAGGCCGCCTCGACGTCCACGCCTACGCCGCCACCCTCAGCGCCTGCGGCTACCGCGGCCCGGTCGTCATCGACCTCCGCCAAGTCAATGACCCGCACCGAGGCCTGAAACAAGCCGTCGAATCATGGTCGGCCTGAAGTTGTTTTTTTCAGCGAATCTGCCAGGAAGTACGCAGTGCGACTGAATCGCACAGCCACTTTGCCACTCAGCCACTCAGCCACTTCGCCACTACCCACCCTCACTCCATCTTCGCCAGCTCACTCTCCGGAATGTCGGCGTTCGTGTACACCTTGCTCACGTCCTCATCGTCTTCCATCGCGTCCACAAGCTCCAGCAGCCCCTTCGCCTGCTCCCCCGTCACCGTCACCGTCTGCGTGGGGATCATCTCCGCACCGCTCTCGCCGAGGGTGAACTTCCCCGCCGTCAGCGCCTGCTTCATCGCGTGCAGCGACGCCGGTGCGCACAGCACCTCAAACACACCCTCCTGCTCGTCGATCAGCTTCACATCGTCCGCGCCCGCGTTCAGTGCCGCTTCGATCACGCGGTCCTCGTCCTTCGCCGGCGCTTTGATCTCGATGCGCCCCTTGAACTCGAACTGGTGCGCCACGCACCCGCTGGTGCCCAGCTTGCCCGCGTAATCCTCGAAGATGTTGCGGACATTCGCCGCCGTACGCGTGCGGTTGTCGGTCAGCGCATCGACCACCACCGCCACCCCGCCCGGGCCATACCCCTCGTACCGCACGTGCTCATAGTTGTCCCCCTGCCCGGCCCCCGCGCCCTTCTTGATCGCGCGATCGATGTTCTCGTTCGGCACGTTGTGATACTTCGCCTCGTCCAGCGCCGTCCGCAACGCGTGGTTGAAGTTCGGATCAGGTCCGCCCTTCCGCACGGCCGAGATAATCAGCCGCGAACACATGCTCAGGGCCTTGCCCTTCCGCTTGTCCACCACCGCCTTGCGGTGCTTCACCTTGCTCCACTTGTTGTGACCAGCCACTGCGCACGCTCCGTCTCTTCCACCCGGCCCCGCGCATCCCCGTTCGCCCCCCTCCGCTCCCAAAGCCCCGGCCTCGTCAACCCCATCACACCCGCTCAAGCCCGACGCTTCTTGCTGCTCCCACCACCCGTCGAACCCTTCTTCCCGCCGCCCGCGGCTTTCCGTGCCGACGCGCTCCCCGACTTCGCCGACGAGCCGCCTTCGCCCTTGCCGCCGCGATCGCTTTTCGAATCCGCCGTGCGTGCGTTCGCCTTGCCGCCGGAACCCTTCGCCCCCGCGCTTTTGGCGTTCCCGCCTGATGAACTACCCGACGCAGCCGGCGACGAACCCGCCGACGCACCCGTCCCCGACGCCGCGCTCTTGCTCGTCTTGATCACCACCGTCTGCGCCTCGTCGCTCCACGCCTGCAGCGCATACGCCGTCTCGGGCATGTCCGCGGCCTTCACCGCCTTCTCCACCATCCCCAGCGCCGTCGCCAGGTCCGTCGTCGTCGCCACCGCCCGCGCGTTCTTCAAGCACTGCAACTGCCGCTCGTCCATCGGCACAACGTTGATCCCCAGCTTCAGCACCGCCACCCGCGCCGCGACAAACGCCGGGATCGCCGCCAGCGTCTCCAAATACGCCCGCGATTCCTTCCGCGACTTCTCCAGCAGGTGAAACAGCTTCAGGCAATGCTCGCGCCGATAGAGATCGTTCAACGTCGCCCGCAGCCGCGTCGCACGCTCCTCCGCCTTCGGATAGTTCGCGCCCATGATCTGCGCGATCTCCGCCGGCATGCACACCCGCAGCTCGTTTACATCCACCACCGCCTGATCGATCCGCTTCAACGCCGCCTCGGCCTTGGGTGTCGTGCTTTCCCATACCAAATACGACCGCACCAGCTCGCGCAGCACCGGGTCGTTGTGACAGCAGCACCGCGACTCACCGCCGCCGCCAACCGCACCAACACCTCCGCCCGCACCGCCAACGCTCGCACCCGCCTCACCCACAGCGCCGCCCTCGCCCTTGCTCCCCAAGTTCACACCACCCTCGCCCTCAACCCGACCACCCTCGCGCGACGCTCCACTTCCAACACCGCCGCCCGCACCGCCACCAACCTCCGCCGCCGCCTCCGGCATCGGAAACCGCGCGCGCAGCTTCTGCAGATACGCCCCCAGCGTCTTGATGCGGTCCCCCGACAGCGTCATCACAACCCCTCCTTCGACTCTTCAGTCCCCGCGCCCGTCCCATCGCTCGAACTCGCCCCGCCGCCCTTGCCGCCCTGCAACTTCTCAGGCAGCGCAACCTCCGCCGGCGCCGGCTCGCCCTTCGCCTCCCGTTCCTCCCGAACCTTCGCCAGCGCCGCCAGCACGTCCGCCTGCTTCTTCGTGCTCACGTCCAACTCAAAGTGAAACTGCGGCGTGCTCCGCAGGTTCAACTTCTCCGACACCTCGTGCCGAACATGCTTCGCCGCGTGCTGCAACGCCGCGATCGACCGCTTCTGCGCTTTCTCAGGCAACACCGAAACCCGGATCACCGCGTTGGAATAGTCGGGCGCCAGATCAACCTCGGTCACCGTCAGCATCGTCCCGTCCAGCCGCGGATCGCTCAGCCCGCGCGACAGCACACCCTGCACGCTCTGCCGAAGCATCGAGGCCAACTGGTCTTTCCGATGGTGAACCGTCAAGAAAACCTCCGAGCAAAAACCCCCGACCAACGTGACCGCCAGTCCATTTTCCCCACAAACAAACGGGAGGAAGGCTACGCACGCCCCGCCCGAAAACCCACCCCCCACATTCCCCGCACAACCCCCACCCCCCACCCTCCCCCCCCCCCCCCCCCCCGGCCCACTCCGACCCCCCCCCCCCCCCCACGCCAC
>JACVCS010000033.1:27239-37750 GCA_016741915.1 Phycisphaerales bacterium
AATGTACAGCCTAAAAAAACTGCCCGAACAACACCCCCCCTTCACCGGGCCCCGCCACACCTTTTCCCCCCCAACCAACGGGGCGAAGCCCTCCCCCCGCCCCGCCCGAACCCCCACCCCGCCCACCCCCAGGCCCCCCCCAACCCCCCCCCCCACGCCCGCCGCTCCTCCTCGGTCCAGATCGGATTCCCCGCCTCGTCCAGCTCATCCCCCGGCAACTGCCCCGACGAAACAATCTCAACCGTGTGCTCACCAAGCTGCGCATCCCCCAGCGCCCGCAGCTTGCCGACGATCGTGTCAATCACCGACCGCGCATACTTCGCGTCGCGATTGACCAGGCACAGCGCCATGCCCGCGACGTTCAAGCTGTCGAGGTACTTCACCTCCGCCACGCTGACCATGTGCTCACGGTGCAGCCGGTCCTTGACGGACTTCACCACCCGCCGCTTGTCCTTGATCGACTCGGGCGAGGGGATGAGCAGCTCGAACTGGAGGATGGCGATGTGCATGATCGCGGGGAGTCCGTCACTTCGAATCGATACTCACCGTCAAAGCACCAACTATCTGCCGCACATCAGCGTAGCCCGTTTCCGTTCTTCGGATCCTCGTTCGCCAGCTGTCGAACCTTCATAAACACAAAGCCATTCGGCATGACGAGGCGGCCATCGTTCAAGCGTCCCGTCCAGGCAGAGCCCGCTGAAACACTTGTGAACTCGATTCCGTCGTTCTTAGCAACCCACCGGAGGCCGCCATCGTTGAGTGTTCCTTCACCACTTCTCTTGAGTTCCAGCACATCTTCTTTGTGGCAAGAGAGCAGTCGTTCCCGGTCGTTCTCGGGTTGATCAATGTCGATTCCCCGTTCGTTCATCGCCGCGCGAGTTCGACGAAGATCGACGATCCAGCGTCCTTGAACCGATCGCTCGTCGAGGTCATTCACGTCGACTGCGACTGGAAGGCCGACAAAGGGATCATCGCCGACTTTTGCCCAAGCGGCGCTTGTTGCACCACTTTGGTCCAACTGAGTCAAACGCCCGGATTTCTCGATGGTCATCCCGTGAACCCATTGCGAGCCGATCACTTTCTGCGCATTCGGTGAAGTGGCTCTGAACTCGACCAGATTCTCGCGCACACGCCACTCAGCGGACCCCACAGATTGGTCATCAAGCACCGTTTCACACGTCCGATCGGCGAAGAACCGCATGCGCATTCCCGACGCGACCGAACTGGCGATCGCCTCCCGGTGTAACTCCAACTGGCTTTTCGAAGCACGATCACGTGGGGGATCCGCAGGCCCCAGTTCGATACCCCACACCCCCACGATGGACCTCTCATTCGCACTCAGGCCACACCCGCTCAAAATGAACGAAATGCACAACAAGCACAACATCATGATCCGGTTCATGCTCTGCCTCCTGGTCCATTCGACCAAGCGATCAAGCACCTCAGATCGAGAAAAGGTTCACCGGTCGTAGACCCAGGTGCTTGCACTCAGCACTCAGCACTCGCGTCTTTCGACTCGCGTCTCGCGACTCTGCTCTTACAGCGTCCGCTTGATCTCAACCTTCTTATAGCACTCCAGCACGTCGCCCTGCTTGATGTCGTCGTAACCGACGATCTTCATGCCGCATTCCATGCCGGCCTTGACGTCCTTCGCGTCGTCCTTGAACCGCTTGAGCTGTTCCAGGACCCGGTCCTGCTCGATGACGATGCCGTTCCGCGTGACGCGGATGAGCGCGTCGCGTTGCACCTGCCCGTCGGTGATGTAGCAGCCCGCGATCGTCCCGACCTTCGACACCTTGAAGACCTGCCGGACTTCCGCGTGACCCAGGATCTCCTGGCGGATCTCCGGCTCCAGCATGCCGCTGGCCGCCTTCTTCACGTCGTCGACGATGTCGTAAATGACCTGGTACGTGCGAACTTCCACACCCTTCTGGTCCGCCATCGACCGCGCCTTGCCCGTCGGGATGACGTTGAACCCGACGATGACCGCCTTGCTCGCGTCGGCCAAGATCACGTCGCTCTCGGTGATCCCGCCCACCGCGCTGTGCAGCACGCGGACCTTCACCTCGCTCGAACTCAGCTTCTCGATCTGGTGCGCAATCACGTCCACCGAGCCCTGAACGTCCGCCTTCAGGACGATCAGGATCTCCTTCAGCTTCGCGTCCTTCATCTGGCTGAACAGCGAGTCCAGCGTCACCTTCGGCTGGTGCAACGCTTCCTGGCGGTCACGCGTGCGACGCTGATCCGCCGCCTCTTCCGCCTGCTTCAGCGTCTCCGACACGAAGAACGCGTCGCCCGCGTCCGGCACCTCGTCAAACCCGCTGATCTGCACCGGCGTCGAAGGCCCGGCGCTCTTGATCTTCTTGCCCTGGTCGTCTGTGATGTCACGCACGCGCCCGAAGGCACGCCCGACGACGATGAAGTCGCCGACCTTCAGCTCGCCGTCCTGCACCAGCACCGTCGCGATGGGCCCGCGCCCTTCGTCGCGCGTCGCTTCGACCACGCGCCCGCGCGCGTTGCCCTTGAAGTCCGCCTTGAGCTGCAAGACTTCCGCCTGAAGGTCCAGGATCTCCAGCAGCTCCTTGATCCCCGTCCCCTTCGTCGCGCTGGTGTGGATGACTTCCGTCTGACCACCCCACTGCACCGGGTTGAGGTTCTGCTCCGCGAGTTGCCCGTAAACCTTCTGGATCTGGTTCTCGGTCGCCTGCGGGCTGTCGATCTTGTTCAGCGCCACAACGATGGGCACCTTCGCCGCTCGCGCGTGGTTGATCGATTCGATCGTCTGGGGCATCACGCCCTCCGGCGCACCGACAACCAGCACCACCACGTCCGTCACCGTCGCGCCGCGGGCACGCATCTCGGTGAACGCCTCGTGACCGGGCGTATCGATGAACACCACGTGCTTCGTCTCGCCGCCAACATCCACCGCGACCTTGAATGCGCTGGTCTTCTGCGTGATGCCGCCGGCCTCGCCCGCCGCCACGTTCGTCTTGCGGATCGCGTCCAGCAGGCTCGTCTTGCCGTGGTCGACGTGGCCCATAATCGTGACCACCGACGACCGCGGACGCTCGTCGAGCTTCTTGCGATCGGTGAACTGCGCCTCGACCTTCTGCTCGGCCGTCTTCGCCTCGATGATCTCAAGCTCAAGATCAAAGTCGATCATGATCTCCTGCGCCTTCGCAGGATCGATCCCCGAGTTGATCGTCGCCATCACGCCCTGCATGAACAACCGCTTGAGGATGTCCGCGGCCTTCACGCCCGACGCCGCCGAAAGGTCCTTGATCGTGAACGGCGCCTGGATCTGAACCTTGCCCTCCAGCATGTCGTCATCAAGGCTCACCCCGCGAGCTTCAGCCTTGATCTTCGCCTCGCGCCGGCGCTGCTTCAGCAGGCCCGACGCGCGCGCCAGCCGCTCTTCACGCTCCGCAAGGTCCTGCTCGCTGAAGCCCGTGCCCAAAGGCATGTCGTCGGTCGCCGACGCCGCCGGCCGACGCCGAGCCGTCGCACCCTCGGGCGCTCCGCCCGGCGCACGACGCTTGTTCCGCCGCGCCGAGGCATCATCGCCCGCGCCGCCACCAATCACCCCGCGGCCACCGCCGCCGCCACCACCCGTGCGCGGCCCGCCCGGTCCACCGGGACCCATGGGCCGAGGCCGAGGCGCTGAGACAGGTTCCGGCGCTTCGATCCGCACCACCCGCGGCCCCGCCAGCTTCACCGTCTGCTTCACTTCCAGCTTCTGACCCGCCGGCGCAACCACCGTCGGCCGCGTCGGCACGTTCATCACCGGCGGACGGATCGGCCCGCGGCTCACCGGCCGCGCTGGCCCGCCCGGCGTCCCACCGGGGCCCGAAGCCCCACCACCCGAACCACCACCCGTACCCGTCGAAGCAGCACCACCGGGCCCACCCGCCGCACCCTGATCGGGCTTCGCGGGCGACGCGGTTGTGGAGGCCGCGGGCGCACTCGCCGTTGAACCGCTCGGCGCGCCGGCGCTGGGCGTCGTCGCGGTCGTCGTCGCCGCGGGGGCGATGACCTTGGGCGAAAGCGAAGCGGGGGGCATCGTCGGGGGCGTGGGCATCGACGCCGCCGGACGCATCGGGCTCGCCGGCGGATCGTTCGGATCGATCTTGTGCGCCTTGGCATGCTCGACAAACTCAACCAGCGGGGTCTCACTCCCAACCGCCGGCCCGCGCGCGGGCTCAACCTTCTTCGGAGCGCTCGGTGCCACCACCGGGCTCGCCGCGGTCGTCGGCGCTGTCACCGGCGCCGGAGCAGCGGGCTTCGCGGGGGCGGGAGGGGTGATCTTCGCCACCGGCGCAGGGGTCGCTGTCGCCGGCGCGGGCTTCTCAACCTCGGGCGTCTCGGGCGCTTCCACGCCCTCGGCGCCGCCGCCGTTGGAGTCGTCCCCTTCCCCGCCCTTCTTCGTGGCGCCCTTCCGCTTGACCGGGGCCTTCTTCAGCTCTTCAACCTTCGGATGCTCGCGCGTCTCGACCGCCGTGGCCGTCCCACCCTGCGCCGACGCCGCGTCGGCGAACCACTCGCGCACCGACTGCGCAAGGCCCACCGGGATCGTCGACATCCCGCTCTTGACCACGTCCGCGGGCACGTCCTCCGCCAAGCACTTGGCGATGATGTCCTTCGAGTGGACGCCCAGTTCCTTCGCGAGATCGTTGATTCGAACCTTTGCCAAGAGCTGCTCCGAGACGGTGCCCGCTTCACAACCGTGTACACCACGGTTCATCAAGCCGCACGCGGCCTACCAACTGTCCTGCCTCCAACCAACCAACCGACTCAATCTTCCGACAAGCCGCTCCCCGGCCCTTGGGCCGACAAGCGGTGATTTCACTTCTCGATTCACCCACCCAAAATGTCCGCGGCCCGCGCGTCGTCGCTCCCGCTGACCTCCGCCGCCGGCGCATCGCCCAAAGGCGACGCACCGCTGCCCAGCAGCTTCGACGCCGCCGCCTCGTCCTCGCGCTTCTTGCGCTCGTTCTCTTCTTTTTCCTTCGCCTGGATCTCGGCGACTTCCTTCGCCTTCTCGCTGGCCGTCTCGACCATCACCTTCGCGATGGCCTCCTCGATCCCCAGCTCGTTCATCAAGACCTCGGCGCCGATCTCTTCCACGTCGAAGACGCTGACGACACCCAACGCCGCCAGGCGGTCCATGTTCTCTTCGCTCACACCGGGCACCGCGCTCAGCGTGCTGGTCATGATCTCCAGGCCCTTGTTGAACTCGTCCGGCGTCAGGATGTCCACGTCCCAGCCCGTCAACCGGGCCGCCAGACGAACGTTCTGACCACGCTTGCCGATCGCCAGGCTGAGCTGATCGTCACGCACCACCACCGTGGCGCGCCCGAGCTCGAAGCACAGGCTGATCTCCTGCACCTCCGCGGGCTTCAGCGCGTTGCCGATGAGGATCTGCGACGAGTCGTTCCAGCGGACGATGTCGATCTTCTCGCCGTTGAGCTCGTCGACGATGTTCTTGATGCGCGATCCGCGCACGCCGACGCACGCGCCGACGGGGTCGACCTTGCTGTCCACGCTCGCCACCGCGATCTTCGTTCGGTACCCCGCCTCGCGGGCCATCGCCTTGACCTCGATGATCTTCTCGCTGACTTCGGGCACCTCGACCTCGAACAGACGCTTGATGAAGTCCGGGTGCGCCCGGCTCAGAACGATCTTCACCGCGTTGCCCACGTCGCGGACGTCAAGCACCAGGCACCGCACGCGGTCGCCGGCCTGGAACTGCTCGCCGGGGATCTGCTCCGACCGCGGCATGAACGCCTCGGCCCGATCGATCGCCACCACCAGGGCCCCGCCGTCGTACCGTTGAACCACGCCCGTGACGATGTCGCCCACGCGCTTGGAGAACTCCTGCAGCAGGCTCGTCCGCTCGTCGTCGCGGAAGCCCTGGATCATCACCTGCTTGAAGGTCTGGCCCGCGATTCGGCCCAGCTCCTGCGGGGTCAGTTCCATCGGTTCGTTGTGCCGGAACAGACGCATCCCGCCGCCGAGCCCGTCGATCTCGCAGCGGAACTCTTCCGAGTCCAGCGTGCCGAAGTGCTTGCGGCAGGCCGAGACCATCGCCCGCTCAAGAACCTTGATCAACTGCTGCTTCTCGACCTTGCGGTCGCGGGCGATCGAATCCAGGATGCGCATCATTTCGGTGGTGTTCATAACGGTGCAAACTCCGAGTTGCCGGGTTGTTGGGATGTCGAAACCAAGGCGGGACGGAAAAAACCTCTGGAAAAACCAAAAACGAAACGGGCCGAGCGCCGAAAAACCTTCGGCCCCGGTCCCGGAGTTTCGCCCCATCCTCCGCCGCGTACCCGCGGGCAGATTCGGAGTTTCGTCAGGAGTTGATCCGATCGATCAATCCATACAACGCTCCGCGCCTTGACGCTCCATCGGGCAGGGCCCGATCGACCGTGAAGACGGACCGAACCGCCGACACCGCCCGTGGATGCACCGAACGCTCGGGCACCGACGAGCCGCGGACCGGACCGGACGAGCCACAGGACTCGTGCGAAGGTCAGCAGGCATGGCGTTGACAACGGCTCAAGGGGAAAACTCCAAAGACCAGAACAGACGCTCTTCAGTTGTGCGTGAGGAGTTTATCCGGTCGGGGTCCAAGAAGCGAGCCCCGTCCGCTCTTCGCAGGCCGTACACATCGCGCGCGCAATCCTGGGCTTTCAGAATCTTGATGCGGCCGACGCTGTACACAGGGTGCCGGGCTTGCCAACACGAACTCCGTAAAACCCCTCGGTCGATGGTTGTGTTTCTGAACTATGCGTACGGAATACAAACGTTGGATGCCTGAACCGGTGGCTTATCCTTGTTGAAGACGCATGCAGCACCTGGCCGCTCAACTTGTGGGAACTGACCAGCAGATCCTGGTCATTCATCTCCCCTCGCGATTCACCGACGAGTGGGTCAGCCCTGTGGAGAACGAGGTTGCCGCCCGTCTGCCCCGTCTCTCCGGCGCTGGGCTGGTTTTGGACTTTTCGTCGGTCCAGCTCATGAACTCGATTGCGATTACCTGCATCCTGCACCTGCAGGAAACCTGCCGAGAGCGCTCGGCGGGGCTTCGGCTGGCCGGGCTGCCCGAGCCGATCCGCAAGTTCTTCTGCCAACTCAAGCTCGATCGGCGGTTTGTGCTCAGCGGGGACGTGGATTCAGCCGTGGGCGAGCTTTTGAGCGCGACCCAGTCGCGGTGAGCGGGCGTTCGACGGTCTCGATCGGTGAAGACTTGATGAACGATCAGACCCGGTCGGTGGGCAGGATCGCACGGGTGATCCGCACGGCCCGCTTGCCGCGGAACTGCCCGATGTTCGCGATGAACTTCTTCTGCGATTCCACGCAGATGACCACGGGCTGGCTGACCATTTTGTCCATGGTGATCAGGTCGCCCGGCGCCAGCGAGCGCAGGTCGTTCAGGGTGATGGTCGTTTCACCCAGCAGGGCGGTGACGTTCAGGGCGGCGCGGTTGAGCGTGCCGGTGATGTGCTGAGAGACCGTGGAGGCTTTGGTGAGCTTCGAGGTGCTGAACCAGCTCTGGCTGTTCAGCGATTCCATGATCGGTTCGATGACGTTGAAAGGGATGCACAGGTTCATCGTGCCGGCCCGGCTGCCCATTTTCAGCTCGAAGCCGATGACCACCACAACTTCGTTGGGGGGCACGATCTGGGCGAGCTGGGGGTTGCTCTCCGAAGCGGCGACGGAGAAGTTCAACTGGCGGATCCCCGCCCACGCCTCAGCGAGGGCGCTCAGGCCCCGGTCGATGACCTTGGAGATCAATCGGCTTTCGATCATGGTCATCGGGCGCTGGGGGATGAACAGCTCCTGGCTGTTGCCGCCCAGCAGGCGGTCGATGATGGGGTAGATGATCAGGGGGGAGACCTCAAGGCAGATCTGCCCTTCGAGGGGTTTGGCGTCGATGAGGTTGAAGCTGGTGGGGTTGGGCAGACCGCTGATGAACTCGCCGTAGGTCATCTGCTCGCAGGTGGCGACCTTGACCTCAACGATGGTGCGCAAGAACCCCGAGAGGGACGCGCCGAAGTTGCGTGCGAACCCTTCGTGCAGGGTGTGCAAGGAGCGCATCTGGTCCTTGCTGACGCGTTCCGGGCGCTTGAAGTCGTAGGGGCGGACTTCGACCTGCGAGACGTCCTTCCGCGTGCGCGAAAAGACCTTCAGCGGCTGGACATCCTCCGTCACCTGCCCCGAATCCACCGCGGCAAGCAGTGCGTCGATCTCAGATTGGTCGAGGACTTCGGGCATGGCTGGAGCGGTCGATCGGGGGACGAGGGGGGGTGCGGACGAAAAAGCCCGGTGAACAGGAGCAAACCCCGCGCCAAACTTTGCGGGCGCAGAACCTGCGCCGGGGCGGTGCGTACTTGCGTATCGGCCCGGCGGGCGAAGCGACTTGAGCCGAGGCGGCATCCAAGGCCAATCACGCGGGCTTGCCTCCGGGGTTTCCCGGATCATCCCGACCTTTCACTGAAGCCCGATCGGTCCTCGTCCTTACACTGTGCACCATGCGTACGAAGTTCACCCCCCGTTTGAGCGTCCCCGTGATGTTCGCCTCGATCCTCCTGGCGAGCTTGGTCTTGCTGGGTGGGCTCGTGTTGATCGGTCAGCCCGCGGAGGCGTCGAAAGTTGCCCGGGTGAACCAACCCGATGTCGTGCGGGTGATGGTCGAGGGTGCGGTGCAGCGCCCGGTGGCGGCGGCGGGGGACCAGTTCGCGGTGGCGGTGACGTTCGAGTTCACCAAGAAGATGCACATCTGGCCCAACGCGCCCGTCATCCCCACGGAGTTGAAGGGGCTTGAGCCGATCCCCACGCTGATCAACGTTCGCGAGGATGCGAAGCTGCCCGACGGGGTGAAGGTCTATCCGCGGTCGGCGCAGTGGCCCAAGCCGCAGGAGGTCGAGGTTGGGTTCACGGGCGCGCCGGTGAAACTGTTGAGCTATGCGGAGCCGACGACGGTCTACATCCCGGTGGTGATTGAGCCCAGCGTGAAACCCGGCGAGATCACCATCCCGCTGACGGTCAGCTATCAGGCCTGCAACGACCTGGTCTGTTTCCCTGAGGAGGCGGTTGAACTGGACCTGAAGGTGAAGATCGTGGAAGCCGGGACGGTGATCCCGCCTGCGCCCGCGACGGCCCTGTTCACGAAGTTTGATCCGAGCGTCTTCTCGAACCTGCTGGCGGGGAACGCGACGGGGCCGGCCCTCTCGGCGATGCGCGAGTTTGACTTTCTGGGGTACAAGTTCAATGTCGCGGCGAACGCGTACGTGCTGATCATGCTCATCGCCTTCGCGGCGGGCGTGCTGATGAACTTCACGCCGTGCGTGCTGCCGGTGATCCCCATCAAGATCCTGTCGATCCAGGCGCACGCGAAGAGCCCCGGCAAGCTCGCGTGGTTCGGGTCCGTGTACTGCCTGGGCATCGTGTGGATGTACGGCGTATTGGGCCTGATGGCCTTCGGCCTGATCACCGGCGGGCGCAAGTATGACTGGGGGCAGATTTTCACGCACGATTGGTTCGTCATCGGGATGTCGCTGGTCGTCGCGGTGATGGGCGTGGGGATGATGGGGTGGTTCACGATCCGCCTGCCGAACTTTGTCTATTCGGTGAACCCGACGGGCGAATCGACCGCGGGGAACTTCATCGGCGGTGTGCTGACGGGGATCCTCGCTGTGCCGTGCACGGGGCCCCTGCTGGGCGCGACGCTGGCGTGGATTCTCACGCAGCCGCCAGCGCTGGGCATCGGCGTGTTTTTGCTGATGGGGGCGGGGATGGCTTCGCCTTATGCGCTGCTGATCTTTTTCCCGAAGCTGCTGCAGAAGGTGCCGCGGGGCGGGCCGGGCAGTGAACTGCTGAAGCAGGTGATGGGGCTGTTCATGTTGGCGGTAGCGGCGTTCCTTGCGGGGAACCTCACCAGCGAGAAGTGGCCCTGGTACATCGTGGGCGTGCTGAGCGTTTTCGCATTCGGTTGGATGGTCGCGGGCGGGCGGCGGATGCTGACGAGCGCTTCGGCGAAGAACATCACCACCGTGCTGGGTGTGCTGGGGATTGTCGTGAGCATCTGGATCACGCAGTCGCTGACCAAGGCGCCGCCGATCGATTGGCGGGTCTTTTTGAGTGATCCAAATGGAACGATTCACGCGGCGATCGGGGATGCGGTCAAGAGGGGTAAGGTGGTTGTGGTGAAGTTCACCGCGAAGTGGTGCACGAACTGCCTGTTCATTGAGCAGAACGTCTACTACTCGCAGGAAGGTTTGCGGACCGTGAACGCGAAGGATGTCGTGGCGTTCAAAGTGGACCTGAGAGACCCCGGAGAAACAGAGGGCTGGAGCCTGGTGAAAGAGATCTCCGGCGGCGGTGGCATTCCGTTGACAGCGATCTATGGCCCGGCGGTTGACAAGCCGATTTACTTCCAGTCGTTCTTCAAACCGAGCGACCTGACGGCGTCGGTGGAGAAGGCCCGGGGTGTGGGGGGTGTGGGGGGT
>JACVCS010000123.1 GCA_016741915.1 Phycisphaerales bacterium
CCGGCGTGCGCGGGGCACGGGGCGCGTGGCAGGTGACGGGCGGGTGGTGGGGGTGGGCGCGGGGGTGGTGGTGTGCGGCTGGTGGAGGTGGATGTGGCGGATGAGGGGTCGATTGCGCGGATGGTGCGGGAGGAGTTGCGCGGGGTGAGGCTTGATTATGTGATCAACAACGCGGGGGTTTCTTCGACGGCGAAGCGGATCGGGGAGGTGACGATGGCGGAGTTGCAGCGGGTGTTTGCGGTGAATGCGTTCGGGCCGATGGCGGTGACGCGGGCGGTTTTGGACAATTTGCGGGGCGGGGAGCGGAAGGTGGTGGTGCAGATCACCAGTCAGCTCGGGTCGATCGGGAACAACACGGGCGGGTCGTCGTACGCGTATCGCGCGAGCAAGGCGGCGCTGAATCAGATGAATCGGTCGCTGGCGAACGAACTCGCGGCGGAGGGGTTCACGTGTCTGGCGGTGCACCCGGGGTGGGTGAGGACGGACATGGGCGGGGCGGAGGCGCCGCTGTCGGCGGAGGAATCTGCGCGGGATGTGCTGAGGTTGATGGTGAAGGCGACGCCGGGGATGAACGGGGCGTTTGTGAATCACCTTGGGGAGCGGATTGCGTGGTAGGCGGGGGTGGCACGAAGGCGCGAAGACTCGAAGGAAGACTTGAGAGTTGGGAATGGGGATTCGGCAATCGGCAATCGCAGATGTGCGCGCGGGTGTGGTGGTTGTTGAGTGTTGAAGAAGGCATCTTGGGATGAGGCATCGGGGCATCGAGGGGGGTGTCTTGGTTTGTTCTGCGATTGCCTGTTGCCCATTCCCGATTGCCTTGCTTTTTCAACGAAGAGAGGGAAGGGATGGAAGGGGAAGAAGGTTTACCGCAGAGGCGCAGAGGCGCGGAGAAGAGTGGGGGAGTTGGGTGTGGTTTTTTGTTGATCTGTGAAGAGGGCATCAAGGGATGAGGCATCGGGGCATCGAGGGGGGGCGTCTTGGTTTGTTCTGCGATTGCCGTTTGCCAGTTCCCGGTTGCCTGTCCTTCGGGAAGGGTGTTGCGGCGGGGTTTTGCTGGGTTGATGGGGCCTAAAGTAGGGTCTATGTCGACCTGGACGCGCAAGACGGACTATCCCATTTTGACTCGTCGCATTCCGTGCTGGCCCTTTGGGGATCCGAAGGGGCGGCGGACGATTTCGATTGATGAGTACATGAAGCCGCCGGCGGAGATGGGTTGGGATACGCGTGCGGGGACGCTGGCGGGGTATGAATCGCTGCGGAAGGCGATCACGACGTACTCGCCTGATGAGTTGGTGGAGGTGGTGAAGAAGGCGAACCTGCGCGGACGCGGGGGTGCGGGGTTCCCGGCGGGGATGAAGTGGTCGTTCTTGCCCAAGCCCGACGCGAACGGCGATGGTGGGCAGCGGTATCTGGCGATCAACGCGGACGAGAGCGAGCCGGCGAGTTTCAAGGACCGGCTGCTGATGGACTTTGATCCGCACCTGGTGCTGGAGGGGATCGCGATTGCGTGCTATGCGTGCCGAATCCAGACGGCGTACTTTTATATCCGCGGCGAGTATCACCACCAGGCGAAGGTGATGGAGAACGCCATCCGCGAGGCGTATGCGCGGGGGATCTTCGGCAAGCAGGGGTTGTTGCAGGGCGCGAAGACGAAGAACCGCGATCAGGCGTGGGCGGTGGATGTGCACCTGCACCGCGGGGCGGGGGCGTATATCTGTGGTGAGGAGACGGGGCTGCTGGAGAGCATTGAGGGGAAGCGTGGATGGCCTCGGAATAAGCCGCCGTTCCCGGCGATCAAGGGGCTTTTCGGCAGGCCGACGATTATCAACAACGTGGAGACGCTGGCGCACGTGCCGTCGGTTGTGGAGATGGGGCCTGAGTGGTTTGCGGGGCAGGGGTGCAACTCGAGTTTCCAGGGTGCGCCGCCGAGCTGGGGGACGAAGTTGATGGGTGTGAGCGGGCACGTGAATCGGCCCGGGGTGTTTGAGTGTGACCTGGGGATTCCGCTGCGGGTGTTGATCGAGGGGAAGGACTATTGCCAGGGGATGCGTGGCGGGAAGAAGTTCAAGGGCGCCATCGCGGGCGGGATCAGCATGGGGGTGCTTGGGCCTGACCAGATGGACGCGGAGATGGATTTCGACATCGGGCGGAAGTACAACGTGCTGGGGCTTGGGACGGCGTGCCCGACGGTCTTTGATGAGGACACGGACATGGTGGCGGTTGCGCGGAACATCGCGCGGTTCTACAAGCATGAGAGCTGCGGGCAGTGCACGCCGTGCCGGGAGGGGAGCGGGTGGTTGTACCAGTTGCTGTGCAAGATCGAGCGCGGGGATGCGAAGAGCAAGGATCTGGACCTGGCGCTCGAGGTTGCGACGAGCATGGGGACGATGCCCGGGACGACGATCTGCGGGTTGGCGGACGGGAACAACTGGGCCGTGCGGACGATTATGAATAAGTACCCTGTGGAGTTTGAGGCGCGGGTGAAGCGGACGTATGTGCAGGTTGGATTGACGGTTGGGGTGGGGTGAACTGAAAGCGGCGAAGCTGAAAGCTCAGAGTTCAAAGCTCAAAGCTCAAAGCAGCAAAGCTCAAAGTGGCGAAGTGGCGAAGAGGCGAAGAGGATGAGCCTTTGGGGTTGTTTGGTGGTTATCGGGTTGGGGGTTGGGCTTGGCTGTTTTGGTGGGCAACCGGTTGTGGGGTTGTCGATAGGATTGGGGCATGAGCCGGGCTGTTTCGGGGATGAATGCGACGTTTTTTTATGTGGCCGCCCGGCCTGGGGGTGGGACGTCGCTTGGGTTTCGGGCGGCGAAGAGTCGGCCTGCGCTGGCGGAGCAGTTGCGGAAGGAGAAGCTGCTGCTGCGGAAGTCGTATGTGGTGCCTGGTGCGACGGCGCCGGACCGGGGGTTGGTGCTTGGGGATCAGGCGGTTTTGAATGAGCAGTTGGGGCAGTTGTTGTCGCGGGGTGTGCCGCTGATTGAGGCGTTGGAGGTGGTGGCGCAGACGGTTGCGCCGGGGGCGCGGCCGCGGGTTGAGAAGATGCGGGAGATGGTGGCGGCGGGGTCGAGTTTTTCTGAGGCGGCGCACACGGCGGGTGGGCTGGACGCGGTGACGGTGGCGATCTATCGCGCGGCGGAGCGGACGGGGGATTTGGCGGGCGCGTGCAAGCAGTTGAGCGTGACGGTTCGGCGGACGCTGGCGGTGGTTGGGCGGGCCACGACGCTGATGATTTATCCGGCGATTGTGCTGTTGATTGCGGGGCTGGTGGCGACGGTGATGCTGGTGTTTATTGTGCCGAAGCTGGGGGAGCAGCTTGAGAGCGCGGGGGAGAAGATACCGTGGTACACCACGGCGATGGTGTGGACGGGGCGGATGCTGAGCGACAACATGATTCTGGTGGTGCCGGTGGCGCTGGCGGTGGGCTTTGCGGCGTTCATGGCGCGCAAGCGGGTGCTGGCGTTGGTGATCGGGGTGACGCAGAAGCTGCCTTTGATGAGCGAGTTGGTGATGGCGCAGGAGGCGGCGCGGTTTTTCGCGGTGATGGCGGCGATGACGCGGGCGGGTGTGCCGCTGGCAGACGGGCTGGCGACGGCGAACCAGGCGATCAGCCACAAGGCGCTGCGGTCGCAGATGGATCGGCTGCGGACGAAGTTGGTGGAGGGTGGGGTTCTGCGGGTGTTGATCGATCAGGTGGAGGCGCTGCCCTTGGCGACGCGGAAGCTCTTGATCGCGGCGGAGCGGTCGGGGGATTTGGAGTCGGCGTTCAACTCGCTGGCGGGGGATATGACGGACGAGGTGGAGCGGCGGTCGGCGCGGCTGCTGGCGGTTTTGCAGCCGGCGTTGATCGTGGTGATGTTTGTGGTGATCGGGTCGTTGCTGATGGCGATTCTGGTGCCGCTGTTGTCGATGGGGTCGAATCTTGGGAAGTGAGGGGGGGGAGTTTTACAAAGAGGGAGCAGAGATTCGCGCGAGGTCGATTTGTTGTGACCACTGGTTTGAAGCAAGCAAGTCGGGTTGCGACTTCATCACGCTTTACGGGCAGGGATGCAGCCGGGACACATCGATTCAACAAAGACACCAGCGTCGGCCAAGGCGGCGCGATGCCTCCACCAACCAGAGTCAACGGCGTTGAGGATGGGTGGATTTGCTCCGCTGGCCACTGCGACCGCAACGAATTTTTGGTCGCTCCGGTCGAAGGTCGAGAGGTTCTGCCGATCTGGAAACTCGTCGTATTGCCGCCACTGTCCGTCGTCTCGCGGCGTGATAGAAACTCGCATGACAAGAGATTGATTGAAGCGAGAGTCTCTCGCCCACTTGGCAAAGGCCCGACCAATCCCTGGTTTGCCGGCGTGTCCAAGATTGTTCAGGTATTCATCCACGATCTCGTCGCCGACATCAAGAACCAGGACACCAAGCTCGGTGATGGCGACCAATGCATCAACGCACGCGTCCGTGCATTTTTGATCTGCCTGAGGCGCAAGCCCCTGCGCGACCATAGCGACATTCGTATCGACGACAAAACGCTTGATATTCCTACGGCGGTCCACACTCACGCTCCGCCTTTCTGACGGCGAGATCTCGCAGCCTTAGCCATCTCGACGATGTCTTCCATCTCGTTACCGAAGAAATCCAGTGGCCAGTTCTCGATATCGCCGAACAGGTTCAGTTTGAGATCACTCAACTCGGACGCTCCGTTCTTGGCTGTGCAGAAGTACAGCGCGGCCTCGTCCTTTGAGAGCTTTTCCTCAGCAACCCGACGCTGCAAGCGGCGGAGCATGTGCTCGCTGTGGCTTTCCACGATGATCTGGACCTTGCGCTTCTTCGCAACGTCGATGAATACGTCGGCCAAGCCTCGCTGCACCATTGGATGGAGATGGATTTCCGGTTGTTCGAGCAGGATGGTGGAGCCCTCGGGCACGTAGTAGCAAAGCACGATGACCGGCAGCACCTGGGAGACGCCGAATCCAACATCAGGAAGCAGCACGTGCGCCGAGTCCTTGGATCGTTGCACGCGAACCTCGTAGAGGTTGTTGCTCTTACTGACTTCGGAAACCTTGAAATCGTAGATGAGCCCCAACACCTTGAGCCAGTAGGCGACCGTGGCTTCAAGGGACTTGGCGCCTTTTCCTTTGCCAACCTTTACTTTTTTTCGTTCCGCCGACAGCATCGCATCTACAAACTTATCGCCGCGACGACCCATGTCTTGCGGCTTCTCGCCTGACCAACGGTAGTCTCGCTGCGGATGTGCGCGCAGTGGACCCAAGTAGTAAGTTCGTTGCATCTGCTGCTCGAAGGCGAACTCCAATTCACTGAGAACGCCGGCATTTTTAAACGCCGCGCGTACGTCGTCCGGAAATCCATAGCACTTGATCGGCGGAGCAAATCCGACGCGCGGACGCCCTTGAATCCTGTCCAGTGTGAATCCACTCCCCTCAACCTGCAAATCGAACTTGCCGACCGTCCCCTTCTTTGCATCGCTCGCGGGTTGCATCACAAACTGGTGCTCAGCGAACGAGTACGCCATCCTCGCGACGCTGGGGGCACCAGCCGAATCACGAGCAATATCGGCTGCATAGGTGATGGCATTGCCTGATAGAACTGGATCCCCTTTGGGTTCTTCGGGGTTGCTTATCTCGAGTGACCCGCTCATTGACCAAGACAGGGACATTCCTACCGACTTTTTGTCGGCTGCCTTATAGAGCAGGTCGTCAAAAGTGCCGAAGACAACAAGGCTCTTTTCGCTCTTTTCCTCACCGAGAAAAAGCACCTGCTGACGATCTGGGCTGTCCGCTGTCTGTTTTAGCATCAAGAGATACTGCAGGATGCTCGACTTGCCGGAAGAGTTTGTACCGAACAGGGCCGTGATGGGAGCGAGCCGCATCTTCTCGATGTGCTTCCAGGCTTTGAAGTTGGAGAGGCTCAGCGATGTCAGCATTGAGAGCACTCGGTACCGCAGATGATTGCATTGCCAACGGTGATGCGGCGTGGGTGGAGGAGTCTTTCAGGCGATGGTGACGGATTTGTCGAGGTAGACGTCTTGGACGGCGTGGAGGAGTTTGACGCCTTCAGTGATGGGTTTTTGGAAGGCTTTTCGGCCGGAGATGAGGCCCATGCCGCCGGCGCGTTTGTTGATGACGGCGGTGGCGACGGCTTCGGCGAGGTCGCCGGCGCCTTTGGATTCGCCGCCGGAGTTGATGAGCGGGACGCGGCCCATGTAGTTGTTGATGATCTGGTAGCGGCAGAGGTCGATGGGGTGGCCGCCGTGGCCTTGTTCGTCGGAGCCGGCGAGGTCGGTGTAGACGCGCTTGTCCCACTTGCCGTAGGAGGATGCGCCGGTGTTGAGGGCGGCGTAGCCGCCGTTGTTGGTGGGGAGTTTTTGTTTGATGATGTCGGCCTTGATGGTGGCGCCCATGTGGTTGGCCTGACCTGTGAGGTCGGCGGAGGAGTGGTAGTCGGTGGACTTGCCGTCGGCGCCTTTGACTTTGAAGGCGTTGTTGCGGGTGTAGCACCAGAGGACGGTGACGAGGCCGAAGGAATGGGCTTCTTCGAACATGTCGGAGACGTAGGCGATTTCATCGCGGGAGGAGTCGTTACCGAAGTAGATGGTTGCGCCGACGGCGAGGGCGCCCATTTCGTAGCACTGGCGGATGCTGCCGAAGTAGGACTGTTTGAAGACGTTGGGGTAGGTGAGCATCTCGTTGTGGTTGAACTTGACGAGGAAGGGGATTTTGTGGGCGTATTTGCGGGAGACGGAGGCGAGGACGCCGAGGGTTGAGGCGACGGCGTTGCAGCCGCCGTCGATGGCGAGCTTGACGATGTTTTCGGGGTCGAAGTAGGCGGGGTTGGGGGCGAAGGAGGCGCCGGCGGAGTGTTCGATACCTTGGTCGACGGGGAGGATGGAGACGTAGCCGGTGCCGGCGAGGCGGCCGGTGTTGAGGATGGTTTGGAAGTTGCGGAGTGTGGGGACGTTTCGGTCGGACTGGGCGAAGACGCGGTCGACGAAGTCGGGCCCGGGGGCGTGGATGCGTTCGCGGGAGATTCTGGGGGAGGCGTAGTTGAGGAGGTTGTCGGCGGCGGGGCCGAGGGTTGAGCGGACGTCGATGGAGGGGGCGGTGGTGTTGTTGGGCATGGTGGGGAACTCCTGATGTCGGTGTATGCTGGATTGGGAAGTGATGGGAACGGACGGGGTTCGGC
>JACVCS010000124.1 GCA_016741915.1 Phycisphaerales bacterium
GAACCTGCCCTCATGGGTGCGCACCTATACCCGAGTACGCCTCTGGGTGCAGGCCAAACTCGTGCTCTCCGAACTCAGACTTGAAGCCCGATCTCTCAGAAAACCCGCGTGAAACGCATAATCCTCTTCAGTCGTTGGCTCTGAATCGTGCGCGGTTGAATTCGGGCTGGTACCGATCGCGTGACTCGATCAGTGGGACGCATCGATGATCGGAACGGGATCCTGCTCGTGCGGTATGCCGACCTTGCGCATGTGCTCGTTTGTTGAAATAGAGTTGACGCAAGAATGGATCATCACCATCAGCACATGCACGAGGGGAATACATGGCCATCGTTTCAGTTCATGTCCTGCGATGGGTTGATGATGAACCGCAGCCCGGGGTTGTTGAGGCGTCGTTGTGCGACGCGAACAACGTCGAGCACCGCTTTGTACAGAAATCAGCCTACTTTGGACCTTTAGACATCTCGCGTGAAACGGCGTTTCCGATTCGTGCAGTCACGGATTGTCAGATCATCGGAAAGGAGCACGAGATCGCTGGACGAACTGCGGTGTGGATCGAGTTGTGTTGGTGCGAGAGCACGGAACAACGCACACGGTTCGTTGTGTTCACTGATCAGATCTCGAAAACAGACTGATCGGAAGCGTGTTGTGTTGAAGCGTTTTCAGCGTCGGCGGCGCGTGGCGTACAGGCCGCTGAGGGCCAGGAGGGCGGCGGCGCCGGGCGTCGGGGCGAAGAGGTAGGAGTAGTTGGCGCCGGAGCTGCCGGTGATGTCGTAGCGCCCGGGCAGGATGAGGTTGCCCTGGGCGTCGCGGACGGCGATGGACTGGAGTTGGAGGCCTGAGGAGAAGGAGCTGGAGGCCTGGCCGCCGGTGCCGATGGTGGCGCCGGTGCCGAAGCTGGTGAAGGCGTTGAGGGCGAGCGCGACGGAGATGGGGGAGGCGTTTTGGTCGACGAAGAGGCGGTAGGTGATGACCTGGTTGGTGATGGTGCGGGAGGTTTCGTTGGGGTTGGCGGGGGCGAGTTGGGTGCCGTTGAGCGTGGGGGCTTGGCCGAGTGCGTCGGAGTAGAGGGTGGTGGATGGGCCGTTGTTGGTGATGGCGCTGACGGTGACGCGCGAGACGAGGTTTGAGCTCGCGGCGGAGCGGGTCATGGTGCCGGCGATGGTGAAGTTCAGGTCGATGAAGGCGGGGGTGCCGGTGATGGGTTGGATGGTAAAGGTTTCGTTGAAGAAGGAGGTGCTCTGGGCGAAGTAGGTGCTGCCGGCGACGCGGGAGTTGATGACGTTGACGGACGAAGAGGCGGCGAGGGTGGTGCCGGTGCCGATGCCGGGGGGCCCGAACTCGACGGGTGTGGAGCGGGCGGTGGCGGTGCCGCTAAAGAACGATTGGCCGCCGGCGATGAAGGCGTTGAAGCCGTAGGAGGTGGGGCCGGTGATGGATTCACCGGTGGGGTCGGCGTCTTGGGTGGCTTGCTGAGGGAGGAGGCCTGGGACGGTGACGCCGGACCAACCGATCTGGGTGCGCGCGGAGTGTCCCGGAGGCACAGGTTGTGCCCAAGTCAGAGGCGCTGCGATAAGCGCAGCAACCGCCGCCGGTTGGCACCGAAGTCTCATGGGGTCCTTCCTCCCAAAGACAGGGACGCCTCAACAATACACCGCGGCGAGTGAAATGCTTGAAATTTTGGTCGGGAAGAGGCGGGAAATCGTGAAGTGGGTGAGCGAGGTGCGGCGAGGGTTGCGCATTTTGAAGCGCGGGATGGGGGATCCCCGACGGTCAGGTCCGGGTGTTTGGGGGTAAACCCTTGGTTGAATGGTGCGGGGTTCGTTAGCGCCAGAAGCGTTGCCAGTTGGCGAAGGCGAAGCCTTGGAGGTCGCGGTCGGTCCAGCCGCGGAGGGAGAGGGCGGTGAGGAGGGTGTCGAGGTGAGCGGGGAGGTCGATGCCCTGGGGGAGTTTGGCGGCGGAGAAGCCGCCGTCCATGTCGGAGCCGAGGGCGACGCAGCCGCGGCCGTTGACCAGTTCGCAGACGTGTTCGATGTGGCGGACGCAGAGGTCGATGTGTGCGCGGGTGCCATCGGCGTAGTTGGGGTCGAGGAACTTGGAGTAGAGGTTGAGGCCGATGATGCCCCCGCGACGGGCGATTTCTTTGATGATGGGGGCGGCGAGGTGGCGTTGGTTTTTCGGGTCGTTGAGCAGCGCGCGGCAGTTGGAGTGTGAGGCGATGACGCGTTTGTTTGAGAGGGAGAGGAGTTGATCGAGCGCGGGGTCGGAGAGGTGGGAGAGGTCGTGGACGAGGTTGAGCGCGTCGATCTCTTTGACCATTTCGCGGCCGAGGGGTGTGAGGCCGAGCTTGGCGTTGGGACCGGAGAGGTCGTGCCCGTTTCCGGTGGCGTAGCGGGAGTCTTTCCACCATGCGAGGGCGACGGCGACGACGCCGTGCTCTTTCCACCAGCGAAGTTCGGCGGGAGATTCGATGGGGTCGGCGCCTTCGATGAGGATGCCGATGGTGAGCGGGGGGTTGGAGCCGGGCGGGTGGATGGGCGGGCCTTTGAGGAAGCGGGCGTGGCCTTCCATGACCCAGCGTTCGTAGATGCGGAGTTGGGCGAGGCCCGCGGCTTTGGCGGCGGCGGCGTCACCGCTGGGGTATGAGCCGCGGGGGTCTTTGCCGTCGGCTTCGACGAAGATGGTGGCGAGTGTGTGGGTGACGCGGCCTTCGCGGAGGGTTTGCAGGGTGACGGCGGCGGGGAGGTCGGGCCCGCCGGCGGAGTTGGCGGGGGCGTGCATGTTGCGGCCGAGGACTTCGAGCATGGCGAGATCGAGGTGGCCGTCGAACCAGGCGGTGGCGGTTGGGGGCATGGTGGGGGATGGTAACGGGGAAGTTGGAGACGTGAGGGGGAATGTCGCGGGTCGCGAGGGGAGTCAACGCGGAGTGCGCGGAGTTGGCGGGAGGTTGGTGGGGAGGATTGTTCGGTTGTGGTTGATTGCACCGATCGCGGGGCGCGATCGGTGGCACGGTGGTTGGTGGCACGGCGATCGGTGTCGCGAAATCTTCTGGGGCGTGGGTGCACCGACGACTGAGGTCGTCGGCTCTGAATGATGCTGCGTGCGTGTTTGGTCAGCGTTGCCAACTTGGGGTTTGCGCGTCGTTGCCGCGGCCTTTCATGATGTGCTCTTTGGCGCGCAGGACGAAGAAGGTGCCGGCGATGACGAAGAGGCCGAGCGCGACACCCAGCATGGCCAATCGGAACCTTCGCCGGCGGATCTGCGCGAAGAGTTCCGCGTCGCTGATCGGCGCTTGCGGCGGCTGGATGCGGATGATCGAAGCGGTGGGGGGGATGTCGCTGCGCGAAAGCTCGGCGATCGATTCCGCACGCACGCCCTTGTCGGCGGCGTAGCTCAGCGCCTGCTCTGCGCTCGGCGCATCAAAGTACAGCTCGCGCGGCTGCTCGTGGAAAATGTCCTTGCCTGTGACGCGGAAGAACGGCATGTCGCGGCACCGTGGGTTGAGCCTTTCGTCGGCGGCTCAGAAGTCAGAAAGTTGACGGCCTTTACACCATCACAAGCTTTACACCGTCACCAGGGCGATGGACTCGGGAACGTCGAAGGCGGCTTCGGTTTTGGATTTCAGTTCGTCGAGGCTCACGCCCGGGGCGAGTTCTTTGAGTTGGAAGCGCTGCGTGGCGTGGTTCATTTCGAAGACGGCCAGGTCGGTGATGAGCATGTGCACGCACTTGACGCCCGTGAGGGGGAGCGAGCAGCGTTTGACGAACTTTTTGCCGCCGTCTTTGGCGGTGTGCTCCATGACGACGACGATCTTTTTCACGCCCGCGACGAGGTCCATGGCGCCGCCCATGCCCTTGACCATTTTGCCGGGGACCATCCAGTTGGCGATGTCGCCCTGTTCGCTGACCTGCATCGCGCCCAGGACGGACATGTCGATGTGCCCGCCGCGGATCATGGCGAAGCTGTCGGAACTGGAGAAGGCGGCGGCGCCGGGGCGGGCGGTGATGGTCTGTTTGCCGGCGTTGATGAGGTCCGGGTCGACCTTGTCGTTGGTGGGGAAGGGCCCGATGCCGAGCAGGCCGTTCTCGCTTTGGAGCCAGACGTCCATGCCGGTTGGGATGGAGTTGGCGACGAGGGTGGGGATGCCGATGCCGAGGTTGACGACGAACCCGTCGCGGAGTTCCTTGGCGGCACGCTGGGCGAGTTGTTCACGGGTCAGTGGCATAGGAAGGGACTTTAGTCCGAGCGTGGGCGGAGGGGAGGAAGTGGCCGAGTGACGAAGTGGCGAAGTGGCACAGCGGCTGAGTGGCTTGTTTGCGCGGGGTTGCCCGGGATTGATCGGGGGATGTTTGAGCGCTTGGGCGTTTTCGGTTCGGCGTACATGCGGGCGTGAAAGTCGGTAGACTGGATTCCCATGGACGGAGAACTCACCATGTCGACCCCCAGCACATCGGTCAAAGTCGTTCGTGTTCTCGCGCTGTTGCTTGTCGGCGGCGGGTTGGTCTTCATCGCCAAGTCGCTGGTCTCGGCGATCTCGGACGCGGGTCCGACATCGATCTCGCCGGCGGCGATCCTTGAGGCGGCCAGCGCGGGCGATGTTTCATCGCTGGAGCGCGAACTGAAGGCGGGCGCGGAGAAGGATGCGCGGCAGTTCGCGGTGCCACGGGAGGCGGGGATGACCCCGTTGATGTACGCGGCGCGGTCGGGGAGCTTGCCCGGAGTGACGATGCTGGTGGGCAAGGCGGCGCAGGTGAACCTTGCGGCGAACGACGGGCGCACGGCGCTGATGTTCGCGGCCTTGGGTGATGAGCCGCTGGTGACGAAGCAGTTGATTGAGGCGAAGGCGAACCCCAACGCGCGGGATGTTGACGGTTGGACGGCGCTCATGCTCGCGTCGATCCGCGGCAAGGCCGAGACGGTTCGGCTTCTGACGGCTTCCGGCGCGGATGTGAACGGGCGGAACAAGTATCGCCAGACGTCGCTGATCCTTGCGGCGCGGTCAGGGGATCCGGAAAAGGTCAAGGCGCTGCTGGCGGCGGGCGCGTCGGTTGAGGATTACGACCTTGAGGGGAAGACGGCGCTGCACAACGCGGTGGAGGCGGCGGACAACTCGCTTGTGATCGCGGCGCTGCTGAACGCGGGTGCGAATGTCAACGCGGTGGATGGGGATGGGATGACGCCGCTGATGCGTGCGGCGGAGCGCGGGAATGCGGACATCGTGAGGGTGCTGCTGGAGAAGAAGGCTTCGCTGGAGATCAAGGACAAGCGCGGGTGGGATGCGAAGCAGTGGGCCGAGAACCGCGGGGATGATTACGGCAAGCAGATCGTGGAGTTGATCAAGAACGGTGCGGCGAAGAACTGATGGGGTGATGGGGCGGTTTGTTGGTGCGGGTGAAGAGAATCACGGTGAACGAATCAGAGCCCTCGAATTCAGTCGAGCGTTCTGTGTTTTTGTCCGCTCAATCTGGATGATTGACGATGAGCACGAGCGAGCCGGTGAAGGTGTCTTGCGTGCGGAGGTGGCCGAACTGACGGTCCCAGGCGCCTGATTGAAGATCGGCACGGAGAGCGGCCTCGAAGGCACGGACTTCGCTTTCGGTGAGGAAGCTCCACGCAGAGCAGGCGCTTCGGGCGGCGGGGTTCAGGAGGATTTCAGGTCGGGCGTAATAGGCTTCGTTGAAGCCGTCAAGACAGAGGCGCGGGATGGGGAGGACGGTGGTGTTGGTCGTGCCGCGGAGGGTTTGGGCGATGTGCTGCGGCGTGGGGTAGCGGGCGGCTTCGACCTCGATGACGCGCGGCGCGTAGTGCGTAAGCCAGAAGGTATGCAAGAGTGCGGGGTCGCAGGTGAGGATGACCACGGGTCCGCGCGTGACGCGGCGAAGTTCGGATAGGCCGCGGTGAAGATCGCGCCACTGGTGAACGGTGAAGCTGGCGAGGGCGGCGTCGAAGGTGTCGTCTGGGAAGGGCAGATGCTCAGCGGAAGCGTCGACGGCGCGGGGCAGGTGCGGCGGGCGCTGGGCACGCATCGTTTCAGACGGTTCGATGGCGGTGACGGTGCGGTCGGTGGGCTCGTATGAGCCGGCGCCAGCGCCGACGTTGACGATGTGCTGCGCGTTGCCCAGGGCGGCGAGGATGTGCTGGAAGATGACTGGGTCGGGTCTGCGGAAGTTGGCATAGCCGCTGCCGATGGCGGCGTAGTTGGCGTCCCCTGCGCTGCCGTCGGCGTGGGGTCGGTTTGGTAGAGGTGTGTTCATGGTTGGATCGTTGCGGCGCTGCGGTGCGGTGTGAAGGCACCCTCGACTGAAGTCGAGGGCTCTGAAGGTGTTTGGGCGCGGTGGGGTTGGTGCGGATCTTGATGAACTTTGGGGTCTTCGCCCCATCGCGCACGCGCGGCGTGAGCGTTAGCGTGGTGCCTTCGTTGGGCTTCGGGCGTGAGCGCGGAGTTTCGCTCGGTTCGGGGCTCGGGTGATTCGTGCGAAGGAAAGGAAGCGACCATGCGATCGGAGAATCGTGCGGCGGAAGACCGGGCGGTTGTCGACATGCTCAGGGGAATGCTCGAAGGTGATCGGAACGCGTGCGCGACGTTCTGCGTGCGGTTCGCTCGCTCGATGCGGGCGAAGATCGAGCCTGCGCTGCCCGCTTCGTGGAGACGTGTGCAGGACGTCGACGACATCCTCAGCACGGTTGCACGCAGGCTCGACACGCTCGTGCGGACGCGCAGGCTGCGCGCGACGCACCCCGCGGGGCTGTGGGCGCTGACGAACACGATCATCGAGCACGCGATCATCGATGCCGGTCGACGGGCACGAAGGCGTCGGTTGGCGGAGCGGCAGCTTGCGGGGCTCGCGACGGTGGGCCGCCGCGGCGAGGCGACGGTGAGAACTTCGCGCTGGACGGAAGATGATCGTGATGACGAACGCGAACTGATGAGCCGGGCGTTCGAGGCGCTCAATGGCGAGGACGATCGCCAGGTGCTGGCGCTGTGGTTGAACGAAACGAGCTGGACCGTCGGCGCCCGGCGGCTGGGGATCACGCCCGAGTGTCTCCGCAAACGCTGGCAGAAGGTGCGTTCACGCCTGCGCGAGCGGCTGCTCATCGCGGGCGTGGTGGGCGGGGTTGAGCAGCGTGCGCACGGTGCGCGGGGAGTTGCGTGAGTCAACGTGCCGCGGTGGTGGGGGG
>JACVCS010000034.1 GCA_016741915.1 Phycisphaerales bacterium
CGCGCTCTCCCCCCCCCCCCCCTCCCACCCCGCCTACATCCCCCGCCCCCCCCCCCGCCCCAACCAACCCCGCGGGCGCCAAAGCGCCCGCCGTCAGCGATCCGCGCGATACCCCCGCGATGCGCCAGTACTACGCCTTCAAAAAGGCGCACCCCGGGTGCATCCTGCTCTTCCGCATCGGCGACTTTTACGAAATGTTCGACGACGACGCCGTGGTCGCCAGCAAGGCCATCGGCCTCACACTCACGCAGCGCACCGCGGGCGTCCCCATGGCCGGGCTGCCCTTTCATCAGCTCGTCACGTACCTGCGCCGATTCATCGCCGCGGGTTTCCGCGTTGCGGTTGCGGAACAAACCCAGGACGCCGCCGAGGCCAAGGGGCTCGTCGAGCGCGCCGTCACCCGCGTGCTCACCCCCGGCACGCTCATCGACGAATCACTGCTGGGGGACGACGAAACCGCCGGGCTCGCCGCCATCTGCTTCCCGTACCAGGACGACCAGCTCGCGGCCCTCGCCATCGCCGAGCTCTCCACCGGCGAGATGACCGTGCTGCACTGCCACATCTCGCAGGTCGGCGACGAGCTGGCGCGCCGCGGCGTCACCGAGCTGCTCTACCCCGAGGCCGCCGACGGCCGCCTCCCCGACCGCGTCAGCCGAGCCGTCGGCCCGCTCGCCGGCGCACGCCTGAGCACCACCGCCCGCGCGGGGTGGCACTTCCGCATGCAGGAGGCCCGCGAGGTCATCTGCGAACAGTTCAGCGTCGCCAGCGTCCAGGGCTTCGGGCTCAATGACGATGACCAGGAACTGCTCTGCGTCGGCGCGATCCTGCGCTACCTGCGCCAGACGCAATCGCCCCACACTGAGACCGACAAAGCCGCCGCCGCCACATCTCCGAACGCCGATCAATCCAACGCCGCCGCCGCCGCGATCGCGAAGATTCTCGCCCACCTCCGCCCGCCTAAGCGCCACCGAGCGGGCACCACCCTACTCATCGACGCCGGCAGCCTCCGCTCCCTGGAGATCGACCGCACCATCCGCGGCTCAAACCTCCCCGCCGCCGCCCCCTCCCCGGGCTTGCCCAGCAACCTCGACGGCTCGCTCATCGGCATCTTCCACGCCCGCGGCATCGCCTGCCGAACGCCCATGGGCAAGCGCCTCCTCCGCCGTTGGCTCTGCGAACCGTGCTTCGACCTGAAGGAGATCCACCGCCGCCAGTCCATCGTCGCGCTGCTCATCAGCGACCGCACGCTGGCGACGAACCTCGCCGAGCGATTGAACTCGGTCCAGGACGTGCAGCGCATCGGCGCACGCCTGGCCCTTGGGCGTTCCTCTCCGCGTGATCTCGTGGCGCTGGGCAAGAGCCTGGGCGTCATCGACGAACTGCGCGAGTGCATCGGTCAGTGCGCACCGCTCCGCGACGCGCACGAAACCCTCTCCGACGTCGCACGCCACCTGCGCCCCGTGGCGCAGCGCATCCTCTCCACCTGCGTCGACGAGCCACCGGCTCACCTTCGCGAGGGCGGGCTCATCCGCCCAAGCATCGACCCCGCGCTCGACGAAGCCCGCCGCCTGCGCAGCGACGCCGCGGGCTGGCTTGCGGAGTATCAGGCCCGCCTGATCGATCAGCACCAGCTCCCCAGCCTGAAGGTCGGCTTCAACAAGATCTTCGGCTACTACATCGAGCTGCCCAAAGCCCAGGCCCAGCGCGCCCCCAGCGAGTTCTCACGCCGCCAGACGCTCACCAACGCCGAGCGTTACATCACCCCCGAGCTCAAGACCTTCGAGGACAAGGTCACCCACGCCGACGCCCGCGCCCTCGAACGCGAGCAGGCCCTCTTCGACGAGCTCTGCACCCTCGCGTCGCGTCAGCTCGGACCGATCGCACGCTACGCCGACACCGCCGCGACGCTCGACGTGCTGCTCTGCTTCGCCGAAAAAGCCCACACCCGCGGCTGGGTCCGCCCGCAGATCGTCGACGCCCCGGTCATCCACATCACCCAAGGCCGCCACCCCGTCCTCGACGAACTCCGCGGCACCGACTTCGTCCCCAACGACCTGACACTGGGCGACCTCTCCGCTCCCGCGTCGATCACGGCACCCGAGAACGACACAACGCCCTCGCTGCGACTCGCTTCCGCCGAGAGCGACGAGCACAGCGAGCGAAAAGATCGCAACGAGTCCGCCGCCACCGAACCCACCACAATCAACGCTCGGTCATCGCCCGTTCAGTCTCAACCTCCCGCACCCGTCGATCTCTCCGACGAAGACCGCGCCAGCCTCGCCCTCATCACCGGCCCGAACATGGCCGGTAAAAGCACCTTCATCCGCCAGACCGCCCTGCTGGTCATCCTCGCCCACACGGGCAGCTTCGTCCCCGCGCAATCCGCAACCATCGGCCTGACCGACCGCGTCTTCACCCGCGTCGGAGCCGACGACGCCCTCTTCGCCGGCCAATCCACCTTCATGGTCGAAATGACCGAGACCGCCAACATCCTCCACAACGCCACCCACCGCTCGCTGGTCATTCTCGACGAGATCGGCCGCGGCACAAGCACCCTCGACGGCCTCTCCCTCGCCTGGGCCATCGCCGAGCACCTCGCCTCACGCCGTGCCGCCCCAACCAACATCCTCACCCCGACCGACCCAGCCGCCAAACCCGCCAAACGCTCAACCGCCCGCAGCAAGTCGCGCGACCTCCCCGGCCCGCGCACACTCTTCGCCACCCACTACCACGAACTCACCCGCCTCAGCGAACTCCTCCCCGGCTGCGTCAAAAACCTCCACGTCGCCGTCCGCGAGTGGGACGACCGCATCGTCTTCCTCCACCGAATCCTCCCCGGCCGCGCCGACCGGTCCTACGGCATCCACGTCGCCAAACTCGCCGGCATCCCCCAACCCGCCATCGACCGCGCCAAGGTCGTCCTCGAATCCCTCACCGTCGAACACTCAGGCCTCCTCACCGCCTCCTCCACCATCCCCTCCTCCACACCCTCACCCGCCAAAGCCCCCGCCAACCCCTCGGGCCAACTCGGGCTCTTCACCGAGTACATCAACCACCCCGTCGTCGACGCGCTCAAAGCCGCCGACCTGACCAACCTCTCCCCCATGCAAGCCTTCGACCTGCTCCGCTCTCTGCAAGACCAGGCCAAGCGCTGATCAGCACCGCCTAAACTCTCGCACTATGCACGAGCCGCGAGTTTTCAGCGACGTCTTCGCCCGCGCCAAGACCTACCCGCAGTACCTCACCACCGCCAAGCCCAACGAGCTGGCCAACTGGCAGAACTTCGAGGCCCGCGTCCGCCTCTCCGCCGATCAGCAGCAGATGCTCAAGGGCATCTCACGCCGGATCAACATCCTCGTCATCTCGGGCACATGGTGCGGCGATTGTGTCCAGCAGGTCCCCATCCTCGCCCACGCCGAGCGCGTTTGCCCCGCCAACCTCTCCGCGGGCAACGCCTCCCCCGGCATCGCGCTGCGCCTGATCGACCGCGACATCGAAGCCGCCTTCGCATCCCCCTTCAAAATCTGCGGCGGGCAACGAGTCCCCGCCGCCATCTTCCTCAACGAAGACTTCGAGTTCGTCTCCCTCATGGGCGACAAAACCCTCAGCCGCTTCCGCCTCCTCGCCCAGCGCACCCTCGGCGCCGCCTGCGCCGTCCCCGGCGCCGCCGTGCCCGAAGATGAAATCGCCCAGTGCGCTTCCGACTGGCTCAACGAAATCGAACGCGTCGCCCTCCTCCTCCGTCTCTCGGCCAAACTCCGCCAGCGCCACAACGACTGACCCGTGACACGCACGCACACCAACCCCGATGACAACCGCCTCGTGCTGGGCATCGAGAGCAGTTGCGACGAAACCGCCGCCGCCGTCGTCCGTGGCGGGCGCACCGTCCTGAGCAACGTCATCGCGAGTCAGCACGATCTCCACGCCGAGTACCGCGGCGTCGTCCCCGAGATCGCCAGCCGCGCCCACGCCGAACGCATCGACAAGGTCGTCAAACTCGCCCTCGAACACGCACAGGTCAACCTCTCCGACATCGACGCGATCGCCATGGGCAACCGCCCGGGCCTCATCGGCTCATTGCTTGTTGGCGTCAGCGCCGCCAAGGCCCTCGCCTTCACCCTCTCACGCCCCCTCGTCGGTGTTGATCACGTCCTCTCACACCTCTACGCCGGTTTCCTTCACCGCACGCCCAGCGCCGATCAGAACGCCTCCACCGACCACTCCAACCTCTTCCCCGCGCTCGGCCTCGTCGTCTCGGGAGGTCACTCCGCCATCTACCGACTCTCCTCCCCCACCTCCTCTCTCCGCCTCGGCACCACCCGCGACGACGCCATCGGCGAGGCCTACGACAAAGCCGCCGCTCTCATGAACCTCCCCTTCCCCGGCGGGCCCGTCGTCGACAAACTCGCCCAAGCCGGTGGCCCCGACCGCTTCGACCTCCCCGTCTCACGCCTCGAACCAAACTCCCTCGACTTCTCCTTCTCAGGCCTGAAAACCGCCCTCCTCTACACCCTCCGCGGCGTCCCCACGCAACGCGGCCGCGGCGGCACGCCCGCACTCGACCCCACCGACGCCAACATCGCCGACCTCTGCGCCGCCTTCCAGCACGCCGCCGTCAAAGCCGTCGCCCTCAAACTCGAACGCGCCATGCACCAAAACCCCGACTGCGTCACTCTCTTCGTCGGTGGCGGCGTCTCCGCCAACTCGCTCCTCCGCTCCACCCTCACCGACCTCTGCCGCCAATCAGGCCTCACCCTCAAACTCCCCGCCATGGAGTTCTGCCTCGACAACGCCGCCATGATCGCCGGCCTCGGCCACCAAACCCTCACCACCCGCAACTGGCAATCCGACCCGCTCACCACCTCCGCCTCCGCATCGTCGACATGACCGATGACCCTTTGCGCCGTTTGTCTCTTCGGCCTTCTGATTTGCCATTTGGCCATTTGCTATTTGCCATTTGCGACCCCTCGCCCCCTACCGTCCCGCCTCATGCTCCCCGAGCACGCCCCATCCCCCGCATCTCCCACCGGACCGCGCGCTGCCGGCTCACCCGTCGCTTGGAGCATCTACCTCGCCACCAGTTGGACCTGGTGCATCGGGATGTTCCTCCCCGTCCTGCTCATCCGCGACCTGGGCCTCTTGAGCTGGCTCGTCTTCGCCATCCCCAACGTCCTCGGCGCCGCCGCGATGGGCTGGGTCCTCTCACGCCGCGGCAGCGTCGACCTCGTCACGCACCCGGCGCACGCGCACGCCACCAAGCTCTTCTCCGCCGTCACCGGCGCATTCAACCTGTTCTTCTTGCTCTGGCTGGTCACGAGCCCGAGCTCCAACCTCGTCCCCGTCGCCATGACCGCCGCCGCGGTTACCGCGGTGCTGGTGATGCTCTCGCCGAAGCGCCCGCTCTTCGCCGCCGCCGCCGTCTGGCTCTGCTCGATCGCGATGGGCATCTGGCTCGTGGTTCTCGCGGGATTCCATCTTCCCAGCCTTGCACCGGTCGGTTCAACCGACGCTGAGCCGCCGATCCGCGATCTGCTCGCGCTGGCGCCCGTCTGCATCCTGGGCTTCCTGCTCTGCCCGTACCTCGATCTGACCTTCCACCGTGCCCGCCAGGCCGTCAGTCAATCCGCCGGGCCGCTCACCTTCACCCTCGGCTTCGGCTTCTTCTTCCTCTCGATGATCGTCCTCACGCCCCTCTACGCCCACCTCTTTCTCAGCAGCAAGTGGACGATGGACCCGGGCCCGCTGCAAGCCGCCGCCGCTGTGCCGCTGGTGATCCATCTCGCCTCGCAACTGACTTTCACCGTCTTGGTGCACCATCTCGAACTGATGCCCGTCGGCCCGTCGTCACACCGCCGCGCCGCGATCTGGTCGTGGGGCCCGTGGGAACTCCTCCTCGTCGCGCTGGCCATCGGGGCCTTCCTCCTCGCCCGCCTCATCCCCGACTACGCTGGGCTCGCCGGGCCCGAGCTGCTCTACCGCGCCTTCATGTCCTTCTACGGCCTCGTCTTCCCCATCTACGTCCTCTTCTGCGTCATCCCCATGAGCCCCCGCTCCAGCTTCGGCGCCCTGTGCGACACATCGCCGCGCGTCGGCGCCAAGCTCCTCGCCGCGGGAGTCACCGCCGCACTCGCCACGCCCGCGTACTGGATGGGATTCATCGAACGCCAGTACGAAGCCCTCCCCCTCGGCGTGCTCATCATCCTCACCGGCTGGGCCATCACCCGCTGGCGCATGCGCACACTGCCGATCTGAACCACGCGCCGATCAACGAACGGCCCACGCGAACGCAACGCGTTGCAACTCATCGCCCCGTAATGCAAGTCCCAACGCGAAGCCCAACCCCCAACCCAACGAAATGCCCAGCGCGAACCCCATTCGCCGAGCACACCACCGATCACACCGCGGAGACCTTCACCGAACTCCTTGCCGCTCCCTCAGCCGAACCCAAACTCCAACCACGACCCCGCCCGACACCAAAAACAAAACCGGCGGCCTCGATCCAAAAGATCGAAGCCGCCGAAGTCTTCATTCCCCAGCCCCGGAGCTCTACCAACATCTCGGCCGTTGACGAGTCAGTGACAAACCCTTGATGAGTCCACGGTCAGCCAGAAAGATCGCCAACCAACCAACCAACCAACCAACCGACCAGTCAACGGATCAACCGGTCAACCGGTCAACCGGTCAACCGGTCAACCAAGCCTACGAGCAAACCCATCGATACCGGGGCCACCCGACGCGCCGTCGATGACTCACAACCGACTGTCACGACGGCTGACACCGGCCCCAAAACTGGCACCGGTCAATCACGCTCCCACTGAAGCACTCAGCCACTGTGCCACTGTGCCACTGTGCCACTGTGCCACTGAGCCACTGAGCCACTGAGCCAACTCAGCCACTGTGCCAAGAAGCCACTGCGGCACTTCAACCGTCAGCCGCTCAATGGCACACCGACAAGAAGAGCGGTTCAATACTTGCGGATCACGCCGCGGACAATCCCCTGCACCTTGCACTCGCGCACGAGGATCGGGGAGAACGCGGGGTTCGCCGGCTGCAGGCGGATGTGGTCGGCCTCGCGGAAGAAGGTCTTCAACGTGGTCTGCCCATCGGGGAGCAGCGCGACGACGCGGTCGCCGTTGCCGGCCACGTCCGTGCGCTCGATGAGGACAAAGTCCCCGTCGAGGATCCCCTCGTCCTTCATGCTGTCGCCCGTCACCTTCAGGGCGAACATCGAGGCCTGCTTCCCGGCCCGCGGGCCGAGCAGATCGACAATGTCCAGCTCGTCGGTGTCGGGCACCTTCTCGATCGGGTAGCCCGCAGCGATCTTGCCCACCAGCGGGAAACGCAGCGGCCGAGCCTCGTCGGGGACCGCGATCCCGTCAGCGATCGACAAAGAGCGAGCCTTGTTGGGCTCGCGGACCAGCGCGCCCTTTTTGATGAGCGCTTCGACGTGCTCGAAGACCGTGACCTTGCTCACGCCGATCTGGTCCGCCAACTCCTGCATCGTCGGCGAATAGCCAAACCGAACGCGCCAATCGCGGATAAGTGACAGGATTCGCAACTGCTTCGGGGTCAGGTTCACGGATAGTCTCCGGTAAAGAGGACCGATTCACAACTTCAACCGACACACTCACCAAACGCTCGTCCCCGGCAACCGCCGGTGACGTTGATTCACGCTCATCCCCGCCGCCCAACTGCCCACCACCCAATTGCCCGCCCTGAACACCCTGACCGCCCCCCGATCGGACCCGAGCGCCGAGCAACGCCCGCAACCAGCCCGACCGTGCTCCCCTGGCGGCCTTCACCGCCGAACCGATCGACTCCGCCTGCCCCTTCAGCGTCGCCTCCGCACGCAGCAGCACCACCGCCTGGCGGGCCAACTCCCCTGCGTTGCTCAACCCCTCAAGCCCCCACTGCCGAGCGACGGACTCAACCTCGGGCGAAACCTCGACGACGTCGCCCGTTGAAAGGGTCGCCGCCGTCGCCCTCACACCCGCCAACCCTCCCAAACCACCGGCGGCTGAAAGTCCGCCGGAAGAATCAAGCGACCAATCCCCGTCAACCCCCCTCGCCACCGCACTCTTCGCACCAACCATCACCCCGCCACCAACCGAACCATCAACACGATCTACACCATCAACCGAAAGAGACTCGCAGAGCGTTTCACGACCGACTTCGATCGCAGACGAATCTTCATCCGCCACGAGATCAACCAGCTCCAAACCCCCGGCCTCGTTCGCCGCGTACGGCTGCACGAAGTCACCCCCCGGCCCGAGACACACCAGCGGGAGCGTCGCACCCGCAACCTTCGCCAGCATCGCCAGATCCGTCAGTCCGTTCGTCATCGGTCGTTCCTTCAAAGGAAAGGGTCCGATGGGTTCCACCCGTTCACATCACCATTTTTCGTGCACACGCCGATCGTCCACGCTCGGCCTTGAACACCGCTTCTACTTTCCGAACACCGTCGCTTCCCAAACTTCGCCTGCCTGCCGACTCGATCGAGCAAACATGCTCTCGATCTCTCTCTGTCATCGGCGGAGTGGTTTTGAACTCATCAGAAGTCTGGTGCCCGTTTGTTTGGGAAAGAATAGCCGATCATCGACCACACTGCAAGGGTTCTGGACAGAATTTTTCCCGAAATCTGGTTTTTGCTCGGCAAGGGAAGCCCGTACACAACCCGTTGAGTACCCACACGCAGGGGTCACAACCAATCGTGGATCCGACTTTTCCACAAACCGGGTCTCTTCGTCGTCATTTTTGACTTCGCCGTTATCGCTCTGGCTCACCAGTGCTCGGCGCTCGGGCGGCTTCTTCGCTCGCGGTCTGATCGTGGCGGTTGTTCGGGGGCTTGCTGCTTCGATCAAAGTTGATCGATCAATCAAACGATCGCCAATGGACCCGATGGTCGATCAGCGTCCGTCATGGGGCTGTGGTGGTCTGCGTTCGGCGCTGTGTTTGTTGCGGCCGACGCGCGGGTGGTGTTTGCCTGGTGCAGGCGCGTGGCGACGGGGCTGAGCGGTTGGGTTTTGGTGGCGTGCGTGGGACTGGGCCGTGCGGATGTTGGCTGGGTTCTTCTGCTACCATCGGGACTATGGCGCCCTTTGATCCTGATGCCGCGGCTCATCCTGATGCGGGCATTTTCGGTTTGCCCGATACGCGCGACGATGCGCACGTGGTGCTCTTTCCGGTGCCGTTCGACGCGACGACGTCGTACGGCGGGGGTACGCACCGCGGGCCGGCGGCGATCTTGAACGCCTCGGTGCAGGTGGACCTCTTCGACTTCCAGTTCGGGCGCATCTATACCCAGGGCATTCACATGCTCCCGGAGCCCAAAGCCATCCTGAAGGCCTCGAAGGAAGCCCGGAAGTTGGCGGCACCGATCATCGCCAAGTGCGGGGCCGACGCGAAGGACCGAAAGACCGTCGCGAAGATCGAGAAGGCCTGCGAGTTGGTGAACACGCACACGTACCACACCGCGTGGTCGGTGCTCGCTCAGGGGAAGGTGCCGGGGCTTGTGGGTGGCGATCACTCGACGCCTTTCGGGGCGATCCGCGCGTGCGCGGAGTATGTCGAACGACTGCAAGCAACAGAGCGGCGGTTGTCGCCCCGCGACAAGGGGCTGGGCATCCTGCACATCGACGCGCACATGGACCTGCGCCCGGCCTTTGAGGGGTTCAAGTACAGCCACGCGTCGATCATGTACAACGTGCTCAGCGACATCCCCGAGGTCACGCGCCTAGTGCAGGTGGGCATCCGCGACTTTGGCGAGTTCGAGCACGACTTTGCCGAGAGTCAGGGGCGACGGGTGGTGACGAACTACGACCTGGATTGGTCGACGCGGCTGAGCGAGGGCGAGAGTTTCTCGGCGCTGGCGGCGAAGGCCGTACGCGAACTGCCGCAGTACGTGTACATCTCGTTCGATATCGACGGGCTCGATCCGAGCCTGTGCCCCAACACGGGCACGCCCGTCCCCGGCGGGTTGTCGTTCAATCAGGCGGCGGTCCTACTGAAGGCCCTGGTCGACGCTGGCAAGAAGGTCGTGGGCTTCGATCTGGTTGAGGTCTGCCCCAGCAACGACCCGAAACAGCCGGAGTGGGACGCGAACGTCGGTGCCCGCGTGCTGTACAAGCTCTGCGGAGCGGCGATCGATCGCAGCGCTGCGGGGGTCTGAGTCAGACGCGATTCACGCTCGGCGTCAAGACATCTTTGCACGAAGACGCGAAGGCTCGAAGGGATTCGGGCCTTTTTCGTTTTCTCTCAACGCGGAGGTCGCGGAGAGCCGCGGAGTCAACGCCGAGGGATACGTTGATATTGAGGGTGTGAACCGCGGACGGTGCGGTTGATTCACGCCTTGGTGGGTTCTTCCCAGCCGCCAGCTTCCTGGTCGTCGATCTCGGGGATCGGGTGTGCGGACTCGGCGGTGGCGATGGCGTCGGCGTTGGGCTGTTCGTGGGGCGGGATGAGGTTGAGCGTGCCGCAGGAAGGGCAGGCGATGCCATAGGCGGTCGGGGGGAGTTTGGAGAGGTCGCACCCGCAGCCGAGGCAGACGGGTTGCTTGAGGACCTGGGTGAGTTTGTTGACCGTCGCGGCGAGGGCCACGGCCGCCACGCCCACCGCGGGGACCCACGTGATGGTGGTGAGCGCGATCATCAGGCTGGTAGCGGCGGCGATCCCCACCGTGTACAGCAGGGCGCGCAAACGCACCTTGCCCAGCAGCGTCTGACCCTTGTCAACCGCGAATCCGATGGATGAACGGATGTCCACGGAAGACTGTAGCCCGGGTCGAACGCGGAGTGTGGATCGGTGCCCGAGGCCCGTGGCTTCGGGCGTACACTCGGCCGGATTCTGCTTGTGTTTTCATCCGGTCTTCACACGCGGGAGTTTTCATCATGATGCGTGATTGGCGCGTTGTCGGTCTGCGGTCGGTTGTCGGGCTCGCGGCCTCTTTGGCGGGGTGCTCGATGGCGTTCTTTGTTCAAGCCGCCCGCGCTGATGAAGGGATGTGGCTGATCAACGCGCTGCCCAAGGAGCAACTCGAAGATCGCTACGGGTTCGAGCCCTCGGCGGCGTGGCTGGAGAAGGCCCAGCACGCGGCGGTGAAGGTCGGGCAGGGCGGCAGCGGCTCGTTTGTTTCAGCGCGTGGACTCGTGATGACGAATCACCACGTCGCTTCGGAGGCGATCCAGAAACTCACCACGCCCGAGCGCAACCTCATGCGCGACGGGTTCATCGCCAAGAGCGAAGCGGAGGAACTCCGGGTTGAGGGGCAAGAGATCTCGATGCTCGTGGGCATCCGCGATGTGACGAAGGAGATCAACGCCGCCGCGGAAAAGGACGCGGGGAACCCGCAGGCGGCGGAGGCGGCCCGGCAGGCGGAGATCGGGCGGATCGAGACCGAAGAATCGAAGAAGAGCGGGCTGAACTGCCGGGTGGTGACGCTGTTTGGCGGCGGGCTCTATCACCTTTACAGCGTCAAACGCTTCACCGACGTTCGGCTGGTCTTCGCGCCGGAAGAGCTTGCGGCGAGCTACGGCGGCGATGCCGACAACTTTGAATACCCGCGCTTCGGGCTCGATATGGCCTTCTTCCGGGTGTATGAGAATGGCAAGCCGTACGAGCCGAAGCACTTCTTCGCGTTCAACCCGAGCGGGGCGAAGGAGGGCGAGGCGGTCTTTGTGGTTGGTCACCCCGGGCGCACGCAGCGCCTGCTGACGGTGGACGATCTGCGCTTCCTTCGCGATTACGAGTACCCCGCGCGGCTGGCGGAGATCTGGCGGACTGAGGTGCACCTGCGCGAGTTCATGGGACGCAGCAAGCGCAACGCCCTGGTGGCGGGTGATGAATACGACGGCGTCGCGAACAGCCGGAAGGCCCGGCAGGGTCAGCTCCGCGGGTTGCAGGACCCGACGCTCATGAAGGCGAAGATCGAAGCCCAGGAGAAACTCTTTGACTCGCGTATGCCCGAGGTGCAACGGGCCGTGAGCGCGGTGGCGGCGCTGAGCGCGGCGAAGAAGCCCTGGCGCGAGGGGATTTCGCAGTTCATTCTGCTCAACCGCGGCATGCCCGGGGAGCTGTCCTCGCGGGCGCTGAAGTTGGTTCTTCGCAGCGAAGAGATCACGCGTGATTCGGCGCAGCGGCTGCGCGAGTTCCGCGATGCGCGGCTGGAGGAGACCGATGAGGACATCCTGAATGATGTGCCGATGGACGAGGCCTTCGAAACGGCGCTGCTGAGCTCGTGGCTGTCGCGGATTGTCGAACTCCGCGGCGGCGACGATCAGCTCGTGCGGTCGATTCTCGGGAATCAAACCGCGCAGCGTGTGGCGTATGATGCCATCAGCGGCACCAAACTGAAGGACCAGTCCGAACGCAAGCGGTTACTGCTGGGCGGGGCGGATGCGATCAAGGATTCGACGGACCCGCTGATTGTGCTGGCGCGGAAGGTTGCCCCGGCCGTGAGCGCCATCCGCAAGGGCTATGAGCGGACGGTCGAGCCCGCGGAGCGTGAGGCGTACGCCCGGCTGGCGGAGGCGCGCTTCAAGGTGCTGGGGCAGAGCGTGGCGCCCGACGCCACGGGCACCCTGCGTGTGAGTTTCGGCGCTGTGAAGGGGTACACACAGGACGGCGAGCAGATCCCGGCGTTCACGACGTTACAGGGCTTGCTCGACCGCGCGAAGAAGCACGAGGGCGAGGCGGAGTATGCGCTGGTGCCGCGGTTCCAGGCGGCGGCGGGGAAGTTCAACCCCGCTACGCCGTACAACTTTGTGTGCACGGCGGACATCATCGGGGGCAACTCGGGCTCTCCGGTGCTGAACGCCAAGGGCGAGGTTGTCGGGCTGATCTTCGATGGCAACATCGAGTCACTGCCCAACGCGTTCCTGTACAGCGAGGAGCGGGCGCGGGCGGTATCGGTGGACGTGCGGGCGATTCTTGAGTCGCTGCGCGTGGTCTATGACGCCAAGGGCCTGTTGACCGAGCTGGAGACCGGCAAGTGAGCAGTCCCGCGAGCCCTTCAAAGCCCGACGGATCGGAGGGCTTGAAGATCGGCGGCGAGAATCGAAGCACCGCGGCCCTTCCGCGGACGGTTGGGTTCATCGGTGCCAGCGGCGTGATGATCGGTGTGTGTATCGGCTCGGGGATTTTCAACACCCCGCCGGGCATCGCGGGGCAGATCTCCGGGTTGTGGCTGACGCTGCTCTGCTGGGGCGTTGGCGGTGTGCTGGCGCTCTTCGGTGCGATGACGTACGCGGAGATGGGCGCAATGTTCCCGCAGTCGGGCGGGGTGTACGTCTTTCTGCGCGAGGCGTACGGGCGCGCGGTGGCGTTTGTCTTTGGGTGGAGTTACATGCTGATCTCCAAGCCGCTGGCGGCGGCGGGGATCGCGACGGTTTTTTCGTCGCACCTGCTGGCGCTCTTCGGCGGCGTGCCCAAGAACGCGAGCGGACAACCCGTGTCATGGGTGCCGATCGCGGTGACGTGCGTGCTGCTGATCGTCAGCACGTGGCTGAACGCACGGGGCACGTCCCTTGGGGCGCGCGTTGCCACCGGGCTGACGGCGCTGAAGATCGCCGGGCTCTTGGGCATCGTCGTCGCGGCGTGCGTGGTTTCGCCGAAGGCGGTTGAGTTCACCGAAGCGGCGATGAAGCCGACGACGCTTGTCGGCGCGATGGTGACGATCTTCGCCGCGGTGATGTGGACGTACGACGGCTGGGCGGACGTTGGTGCGATTGCGGGGGACGTGAAGGAGCCCTCGAAGACGCTGCCGCGGGTGTTCATTCTGGGGACGCTGGGGATCATGGCGATCTACCTCTCGGTGAACGCGGCGTACTTCGCGCTCTTGCCCGAGTCGGCGATCCGCAGCGGCAGCGAGCGCAATCCGCTGGCGGAGATGGTCGGCGCGTCGATCGCGGGGAGCGCCGGTGCGGGCGTGCTGCTGGGGTTGGTTGCGCTGTCCACACTCGGTAGCACACACGGGTCGATCCTCACGGGCGCGCGAGTGACGTTTCAGCAGGCCCGCGACGGGCTGATGTTCGCGTTCCTCGGCTCGCTCCACCCGACACGAAAGACCCCGGCGGTTGCGCTCTGGGTGCAGTGCGGGCTCTCGTGCGCGTCGGTGATGGTCTATCAGACGTTCACCACGCTGGCGGGCGGGTTCGTGTTCTCGATGTGGCTGTTCTACACCCTTGCGGGTGTGGCGATCTTCGTCTTGCGGGTGAAACGCCCGGACGTTCAGAGGCCGTATCGATGCTGGGGGTATCCGCTGGTTCCGGGTCTGTTTGTGCTGGCGGGGAGCTCGATGACCGTGCTGACCATGACGAAAGATACCGGCGAGAAGCTCGTGTGGCTGGGAATTCTGCTTGCCGGTTTCCCGGTGTATGCGGCGTGGAACTGGCTCAAGATCGCGAAATGATGGCGGTCACCGGTGCGAATCCCTGATTTCTTCGCTGAGGAACGAAATCTCGGTGAAGCCCTGCGTTTCAAGGGTTCACCGCAGTTGCCCAGAGGGGCATCCCGGCGCACACTTCACGTATGAAGAACGCTCTTCGGCATGCGTCCGTCCCAGTCGCGATCGCTTCGGCCGCGGTGCTCATGCTGTCCGCAGGCGCGATGGGCCAGGCCTCTCAGCGGACGATCTTCGTCGCGAACAACGGCAACCTCGAAGGCGCCGTCACAGGGTTCACCATCGACGCGCAGAACCGCCCGGTCTTCGTCAGCAAGACCGTCATCGGCACCACGCCCTCGACCGCCAACCCCGTTGGGGGCACCAACGCCGACGGGATCTCCATCACCCCCGACGGCAAGTTCCTCGCCACCAGCCACACCACGGCCCTGACGACCGAGCAGATCACCGTGCTGCAGGTCAACAGCGACTCAACCACATCGATCGTCGGGACGTTCCTGACGCCCGACTCGCCGCTCGATCTGGTTTGGCTGAACGACACCACCCTCGCCGTCACGCGCACGCGCACCAGCGGCACCAACGAGATCATCGTCTACCGCTACGACCGCACCGCGAACACGATGACCGAGATCGACCGCGAACCCGCGGGCACATTCTGCACCGAACTGCTCGTCGATGCCCCGCGAAGTCGCCTTTTCTCCAACAGCACCACCGAGGGCACCCTCCGCGTCTGGAACATCAACCCCGACGGCACCATCACCAACCTGGAAACCCAGTTCGTCGGCCCGTACTTCTTTGGCATGTCCATCACCAACGACGGGCTGCACTTCTACAGCGGCGTAGGCACATCCAACGGCAGCAACGTCGTCACCCATCTGCTCATCGATCCCGTTACGGCCGCCATCACCGGCGCTGACCCTGCGTACACCATTTCGGGCGGCGGGGCCCCGGCCTTTACCGCCCTCTCCACCGACGACCGCATCCTCTTCGTCGGGCACAACACCGGCAGCGAGGTCTACAGCCTCCTGCGCGATCCCGCGACGGGCCTGCTGACCAACACCGGCAACTTCGTCGACATCGGTGATCAGGGCGGCATCGGCAACATCCGCACATACCCCGGTCACCTCGTCGTCACGCGTGACTCGTCGTTCTCTTCATCAACGCCCCGCGGCATTCGCATCTTCGCCATCAGCGAGCAAGGTCAGTTCACGCCGACGAGCGACTTCGTGTCTTCCGGTGCCTCGGCCCCGAACAACATGGTCATCTGGTCGCCGCGGTCGAACGTGGTTGGCTGCAACCCCGCCGACATCGCCGACGATCAGGGCACGCCGCTGCCGGGCAGTCCAAACGTCCCGAACGCGGGCGTGAACGAGGGCGATTACAACGCGTTCTTCTCGGCAAGCGGGTACTTTGAACATGCCAGCCAGGGCGTTCTCGCGGTCGGCAAGTTCTGCGACATCGCCGACGATCAGGGCACGCCCAAGCCGCCGTTCGGCAACCCCGTCGGCGCGAACACCGGCGTGAACGAGGGCGATTACAACTGCTTCTTCAACAACCTCTTCCTCCCCTGCGGCTGAATCAGCCGCTGGCGACCAACGCGAACGCGCGATCGCACGCGACCTCCGCCGCAGAGTTCGCATCTCCATCTTCTCCCGATCGCCCAACTTGCTCAGTTCAACACAGTCCGCTGTTTCGATGTTCGAGGTTCTTCTGTCCGCCCTTCAGTTCGGCTTGTGTTGTGGAATCGGGTGTTTTCTTTGTCGAATCGAGTGGTTTGGATGGTCGCAATCTCTACGAAGGGTGCCATACTTCCGTATTCCACTCGCTGGGGTTGATGCGACGGTTGGAAGCCGATGTCCATCATCGGCGGTTTTCCTATGAGGCCCACCATGACAAACGAGTTCAGCACGTCCTTCCCCGCAACCACCTTCACCTGTCGTCGCCACACACGCCGCAACGCACGCCGAGCGGGTTTTGATTTCCGCGGCGTGCTGGCCGTCGCTCTGGGCGTCGGCGTGTTCGCCACTTCGGGTGTGCAGGCCGATCCTGCGGAGATGATCTACGCCGCCTCGGGTCACGCCGGTTCGCCGTACAGCGACGTGCCGGGGCTGTCGGGTTCGCAGTTCGTGAACTTCGGGCGTGGCTTCCGCTCATCGGGGAGCAGGTGGCTCTTCATCCCGAACATCTCCAACGCCACCGGCGCCACCGACCAGCTCATCTTCGTGGGCCAAGGCCGCACCGGCGCCATCGCGGCGCAAGAGGGTGTGACGGTTGTTGACGATCAGGGCACGCTGCTGAACCTGTCGCAGTTGGCACTCCCGCGGATCAACGCCGCGGGCAACTGGTCGATGGCCTTCAACCCCGCGGCCTCAAGCACCACCGGGCTCGTGGTCAAGAAAGTCAACGGCGTCTTCTCCACCGTCGCCCGTACCGGCGGCCCCGCGCCCGTCCTCGGCGGCAGTTCGACCTTCGGCAACGTCTTCGCATGGGCTTCCATCACCGATACCAACGCCGTCAGCTTTCAGGCGAACAACCTCGCCGACGCCGACAACCCCTTCGGCACCATCGGCAACTTCTTTGACGATGGCAACCAACTGCTGGCGCAGATCAACGAGACCGTCCCGGGCAATCAGCTCGGCGGGTTGACCAACCAGCTCACCGCGCTGGTCACCTCCACCAGCGTGCCCCCGCTGGCCGTCAGCCCCAACGGCGCGGTGCGCATGTACCTGGGTGATATGGCCGCCGCCCCGACCGGGCAGTCACGCGTGCTCGTCCGCAACGGTCTGGTCGTGCTTCAGACCGGCAGCACCCTCGGCAACGACACCGTCACCTCCATCGACGAGTTCTGGCTCGAAGTCAACGGCGACTGGTTCGCCCGTTGCACCCTCACGCCCATCGGAGGCGGCGGAGGCACCACTTCGATCATCCGCAACGGCAGCGTCGTGGCCCGTATCGGGCAGCTCATCCACCCCGGCGCCGGTGAGAACTGGGCCTCCTTCGTCGATTACAAGGGCAACAACAAGGGCGACTGGGTCATCACCGGCACCTCCAACGCCGCGGACAACTTCGCCAACAACATCGCCGTGCTCAACTCCTCACGCGTGATCTCCCGCGCGGGCGACGGCGTGGCCCTCGATCCCGACGGGCAGTTCAACGACAACCTGTATGTCCACTCCTTCCGCGATCGCTGCTTCGTGGGTGACGACGGGTACTTCTACGTCGGCGCTCGTCTGAAGAACTCCCCCACCACCACCTCATCGCTCACCGCCAACGCCTCGCTGATCCGCATCCGGTACGAACCGCAGCGCTGCAACGCGGCGGATATCGCCAACGACCAGGGCACGCCGCTGCCCGGGCCCGCCAACGTTCCCAACGGCGGCGTGAACGAAGGTGATTACAACTGCTTCTTCGCCGCCGACGGCTTCTTCGCTCAGTCCGCCCTCGGCCCCGCCGCCATCGGCGCTTTCACCGATATCGCCGACGACCAGGGCACCGCCCTCCCGCCCTTCGGCAACCCCACCGGCGCGAACAACGGCGTCAACGAGGGCGATTACAACTGCTTCTTCAATAACTTCTTCATCCCCTGCGTCTGAGAGCACCGACACACGATCAAACAGAAAGGCACGGCTCCGCGGAGCCGTGCCTTTTTCATTTCGTCAATCGCAACCCGCCGCGGGCTCCGCGCGTCTTAGGCGTGCTCGGGGTTCTTCGATCGCGCCAGCAGCGCCTTGATGATCGCGATGAAGACACCGGTAAGGACGAGGTTCGCCGCGAGGCTGAGCAGCGCGATGGTGATGATGGGCCCGCTGATGCCGTAGCCCAGCGAGAGGACCAGCACGCCTGCGCCGACCTCGCCGCGGGGCCACATCCCGATCGCCAGCGCCAGCCGCTCGTTCAGCGGCGCTTCGCGCTTGTAGCACATCGCGGGGACCATCTTGCCCACGTTGCTGATGATCGTGACCACGAGCACGTGCAGCGCGATGGTTCCCCACCCGAGCGCCGGGGTTGTGCTGGCCAGGGCGATGTGCTTGGCGTCTTCCGCGGGCTTCGCGGTCAGCAGAGGCATGCTCAGCCCCACCAGGAACAGGAAAACGCCCGAGATGATCGTCGCGGCGAGATGATCACTCGCGCCGTGCGGTGCGTCGGCTTTTTCGTCGGGCTTGAGCGCCGGGTCACGCTCCGGGTGGGCGTCGCCGCCCTCCACCGCGTGATGACACTTCGCCATGACGCACCCGAGCACAAACGCCGGCAGCAGCACCTCGATATGCACGGGGACTTCAGGGTCGATTTTTGCGGTCAGGACGTGGATGATCTCGCTGACCGCGACGATGCCGACGCTGTACAGCAGCAGGGCCTTCCACGACGAGGGGAGCCTGTACGCGTGGAGTTTGCGGTAGGCGAAGATGAGCAGCGTGACCATGATGAGCACGATGACACCGAGCTGCCAACGCGGGCCGACCATGAGGGCCTTGAGGGGGATGAGCAGTAGGACAACATCGAGGTCGTCGAGGATCGCGAGGATGCGGGCCTTGCGGAAGATCCAAGTCGCGCCGAGGCCCGCCGCCGCGAGCATGCTGAAGAGCACGCCCGCGCTCGTCGGCGCCGCGAAGCACGAGGCCACGAGCGATTCCTTCCACACTTCGGGGTTCGACCACGACGACTGGGGGATGATCACCAGCACGAAGTACGCCGTGCAGAAGAGCCACGGCAAGCACGCGGCCGAGGCGGCAACCACGAAGTCCACGCCGTAGTTCTTCAGGCGAGATTTGTCGAGTTCAAACTCCTGCCCCACGTGGATCATGATGAACCCGAGGCAGACGTAGGTGGTGATGGAGATGACCTTGGCGATGGTGCTCTGCAGCGACGCGTCGCCGCCGACGAGGGCGGGCCAGAGCTGCGAGGCCACCAGCCCCAGGATCAGCAGCACGGAATAGATGAGGACTTGCTTCATGAGATGCTCCGGTCGAACGCGCCGGCGTCGCCGCGTCGGTCGATGGCAACATACCGAGAATCGGGGGGTTGCGTTGCAGTGAAGCGCGATGAATCGGCGCGTGAACGCTCAAAACCGGCGCGTGCGCCGCAACAACTTCAGAACATCGGCCACACCGTTGCAATCCGCGGATCAACCGGGCCGTCATCGTCGTCCGATGTCGACCAGTCGAACTTCTGGCCGGGACCAACCTGGATCGGCTTGCTGCGCTGGAACTCCCAGACGTCGTCCTTCTGAATCCCCGCCCACATGTACTCAGCCCCGCCAGCGAACTTGCCGCGGATCGAGACCGCGCCGGACATTTCTTCCACGCGCCGAACGATCCCCGCGGCGACCTTCTGAACAATCCCACGCCCGCCGCGGATCTCGGCCCGCGTGACCTCCAGGTACTTGTTGCGATGGTCGGCGATTCGGTCGGCAACGAAGAACCCCGCGGAAGGATGATCGATCCGATCCACGACGCGGTAACTCAGCAGTTCGCGAGCTTCGGGATCGAGCGGCGGTCGGTGCCCCGGCGCTGGCTGAAACCGCTGCACCAGCCAATCAAAGTGCCGGGTGCCGTCGGGGAGTTGATGCAGCAGGATGACCATTCGTCCCAAACCCATGCACCTATCGTAAACCGGTGCGCATCTCCACGCTCAGCGCCGTTCGCGATTCGTCCAGCACCGAGTCCCGATCGGTCGATACCATCCGGAACCTTTGGGCAAGGCGTGAAGACGACCCGAAGCCCTGATTTCACCGCCAGCGAATCGAAGGACGCACACTCAACCCTGGGCCAACCATGACGACCATGAAGCAGACCACCACCATCGCCAAAGCCCTGACCGTGACCGCCTTGCTGCTGAGCGCCGGGCTGGTCGGCGCGTGCGCCAACACGGGAAACCCCTACCCCTACCGCTCGCAGGGCGACGAGGCCATGAGGGGCGCCCGCTATCAGGAGGCGTACGAGTCCTATGTGCGGTACATTGAACTGCGCCCGGGCGAGCCGGACATGCGTAACGCCCTCGGGCGCTCGTTGCTGGCTTTGAACCGCTACGAGGACGCGGTGGAGCACCTGCGGATCGCTTCATCGCAGGACCCCGAGAACGGCAAGTACCTCGACGACCTGTGCGAAGGTCTTCTGAAAGCTGGCCGAACCGAGGAAATGTTCCGCCTGCTGCGGGGAAACACCGACAACCGCGGCAACGTGGGCGATTGGCTGCGGCTGGGTCGGTTCGCGGCCAAGGCCGGGGATCCGGACACCGCCAAGACCGCACTCCTGACGGCCGCCCGCATCGACCGCGGCATGACCGTCGAGCCGCAGCTCGAACTGGCCGATCTGGCCTGGTCGCTGAACGACAAGTCCCTCGCGACCCAGCGCCTGCGCATGGCGGCGTACATCGCCCCCCGCTCGCCCGACGTCGCCAACCGCATCAAGAACTGGAACATCACCACCGGCCCGACCTTCCCGCTGGTGCCGACGGAGCGGGTTCCGGACGTGACGAAGTAACACCGGAAACGCCGGGCGACCATCGACCGTACAAAACGAGCCTTCGAGGCTCGTTTTTTGTTATTCTATAAGACTGAGAGGCATTCCAGTTCCCCCAAGTTCACGCCTTGGCTAGATCAGATGGGCGGATTGGCGCGGAATCGGCTTGACTTGGTAGGCTGGGCGTATTACCGTTCATCCGGATAAACGGATGAAGCGAACCACTCCAACCAGTTCACTCGTTGACCGTCTGGCGGCGGTGGGCGATCAGGTTCGCCTCCGGCTGCTTCGACTGCTTGAGCGGCAGGAGTTGTCGGTCGGTGAGCTGGCGCGGGTGATGCAGATGCCGCAGAGTTCGGTGAGTCGGCATCTGAAGATCCTGAGCGATTCGCAGTGGGTCGAGTCGCGGGCGGAGGGGACGAGCACACTCTATCGGCTGGTGCTCGACGATCTGAACCAGGAGAACCGGGCGCTTTGGCTGGCGGTTCGCGAGCAGGTCGGACAGGACAACTCGCCCGAACTGGCGGAGGATCTTCGGCGGCTGGCGGCGGTCCTCGACGAGCGGCGGACGGACACCAAGTCGTTCTTTGGGCGTGTGGCGGGTGAGTGGGACGAGGTTCGGACGGACCTTTTCGGCGATCGGGTAACACTGCAGGCGATGCTGCCGCTGATTCCCAGGGGCTGGACGGTTGCGGACCTTGGGTGCGGGACTGGGAACGCGGCGGAGCTGCTGGCGCCGATCGTGGGCAAGGTGCTGGCGGTTGATCAGAGCGAGCCGATGCTGCAGGCGGCGCGGAAGCGTTTGTCGAGCCATCGGAACGTGGAGTTTTTGCAGGGGGACTTGGAGAAGCTGCCGATCGCGGATGCTTCGGTGGATGCGGCCGTGTGCGTGCTGGTGCTGCACCATATCGCGGAGCCTGAGAAGGTGTGCGCGGAGATGGCGCGGATCCTGAGGCCGGGCGGGGTTGCGCTGGTGGTGGACATGCTGGAGCACGATCGCTCGGCGTATCGGCAGACGATGGGGCACCGCTGGCTTGGGTTCCCGGTGACGCAGATGATCCGGCTGCTGAGCGGTGCGGGGCTGCGGGAAGTGCGGATGCAGGCGTTGCCCTCGGCGACGGAGGCGAAGGGGCCTGGGCTGTTTGCGTGCACGGGTTATCGGGGCGGGGGTGCGGATGTGAAGGCCGCGACGGGCGGCGCAGGTTCTCCAGCGTGATTGATCGAACGCGCCGCGGCGGTGTGCGCCGACGCGGGGCGAATGCGGGAAGAGAAACGGCCGACCTTGCGTGTGCGGGGCTCGGCGGAAGATGAAGACCGACGAAACCCAGAAACCCACTCTTTTTCATTTGGAGATTGAATCGTGACCACTGCCCCTGCTGTCCGTCCGTCGAAGGTTGCCCTGCCCACGGTTGATAAGGCCAAGAACGGTCTGGAGTACAAAGTTGCCGACCTGAGCCTTGCGGAGCTGGGTCGGAAGGAGTTGCGTCTGGCCGAGCACGAGATGCCCGGCCTGATGGCGATCCGCGATCGGTACAAGGGGCAGAAGCCCCTGGCGGGCGCGCGGATCCTCGGCTCGCTGCACATGACGGTTCAGACCGCGGTGCTGATCGAGACGCTGGTGGAGCTGGGCGCGGACGTTCGCTGGGTGTCGTGCAACATCTTCAGCACGCAGGACAGCGCGGCGGCGGCGGTGGTCGTCGGCCAGCACAAGGGCGGGACGCTGGCGGACCCGAAGGGGACCCCGGTGTTTGCGTGGAAGGGCGAAACGCTGGAGGAGTATTGGTGGTGCACGAACGTGGCGATGCGCTGGCCGGACGGCGGCGGGCCCAACATGCTGCTGGACGACGGCGGGGACATCACCCTGCTGGTGCACAAGGGCGCGGAGTTTGAGAAGGCGGGGGCTGTCCCGGCGTTCAACGAGAAGACCGACCCCGAAGAGTGGGGCGTGATCCTCGACCTGCTTCGCGAGGAGCAGAAGAAGAACCCCGGGCGTTTCACCGCGGTGCTGAAGGCGATCAAGGGCGTCAGCGAAGAGACCACTACGGGCGTTCACCGCCTGTACGAGATGCAGAAGAAGGGCCAGCTCGCCTTCCCCGCGATCAACGTCAACGACAGCGCGACCAAGAGCAAGTTCGACAACCTCTACGGCTGTCGGCACTCGCTGGTGGACGGTCTGAACCGCGCCACGGACGTGATGCTCGGCGGCAAGGTGGCGGTTGTCCTGGGCTACGGCGACGTGGGCAAGGGCTCGGCGCAGAGCCTGCGCGGGCAGGGCTGCCGCGTGATCGTCACCGAGATCGACCCGATCAACGCCCTGCAGGCGGCGATGGAGGGGTACCAGGTCTCGCTGCTCGAGGACGTGGTTGAGACGGCGGACATCTTCATCACCGCGACGGGCAACAAGGACGTGCTGACCATCGAGCACATGCGGAAGATGAAGGACAAGGCGATCGTGGCGAACATCGGCCACTTCGACAACGAGATCGACATGGCGGGCCTCGCGAAGGCGAAGGACGTCACGCGCGTGAACATCAAGGCGCAGTACGACGAGTACGTCTTCAACAAGGGCGCCAAGAACGAGAAGTCGATCCTGGTGCTGGCGGAGGGGCGTCTGATGAACCTGGGCTGCGCTACGGGGCACCCCAGCTTCGTGATGAGCTCGTCGTTCACGAACCAGACGATCGCGCAGCTTGACCTGTGGCTGAGCGCGAACAACAAGCCGACGCTGTCGGGCGTGAAGTACACGGAGAACAAGGTGTACATCCTGCCCAAGAAGCTCGACGAAGAGGTGGCGCGTCTGCACCTGGAGAAGCTGGGCGTTCGGCTGACGAAGCTGACGACGGCGCAGGCCGAGTATCTGAACGTGTCGGTGGATGGACCGTACAAGCCCGAGCACTACCGTTATTGATTCTTCGATCGAGACGATCGATTCGGGCTGATGGCGGAAATCCGCCGCGGCTTTCAAAGAACACCAGAGGCCCCGGTGTGAAAGCACCGGGGCTTCATTCAGGACGGGTTGGATCGGATCGGGAAGCGGAGAGGATCACGGACGAGGCGTCTCATGCACATTCGCGACATCTTCGCTCAGCACCACACGACGTTCAGCTTTGAGTTTTTTCCGCCCAAGACCCCCGAGGCGGCGGAGACGCTCTACGAGAATATGGCGGAGCTTGAGTCGCTCAAGCCTTCGTTCGTGTCGGTGACGTACGGCGCGGGGGGGAGCACGCGTGAGCTGACGCGCGACTTGGTGGTGCGGGTGAAGACGCGGACGCGGCTGGACCCGATGCCGCACTTGACGTGCGTGTGCCACAGCGAGTCGGACATCCGCTCGATCCTGGAGCAGTACGCCTCGGCGGGGATCGGGAACATTCTCGCGCTGGGCGGTGACTTACCCAAGAACGCGGCGGACTGGGATCGCAGCAAGGACGCGTTCCGGTATGCCGCGGATTTGGTGCGGTACATCAAGAAGTTCAACGACGAGCGGAAGCATCCGGACCCGCGCGGGTTTGGGATTTGCGTGGCGGGGTTTCCTGAGGGGCACCCGGCGACGCCGAACCGCGTGAAGGAGATGGACTACCTCAAGGCGAAGGTGGACGCGGGGGCGGATTGGATCTGCACGCAGTTGTTCTTTGACAATAACGATTTCTACGACTTCCGCGATCGGTGCGATCTGGCGGGGATCAAGGTGCCGATCGTTGCGGGGATCATGCCGGTGACGAGCATGAAGGGGATGGCGGCGATGGCGGAGATGGCGGCGGGTGCGCGATTCCCGGCGGCGCTGCTGCGGCGGTTGAACCGCACGGGGGGCGATCCGGAAATGGTGCGGCGCGTGGGGATTCAGTACGCAACCGAGCAGTGCGAAGGGCTGCTCGAGCACGGCGTGCGCGGGATCCACTTCTACACGCTGAACAAGAGCACCGCGACGCGGGAGATCTTCCTGAACCTGGGCGTAAAGGACACGCTCAGCCTGCTGCACCCGAAGCCGGTGATGGGGTGAGTGGCCGTTGCGGCTGCGGCTGTAACTCAGAAGGCAGGGGTTGGACTGCGGGTGTGGGCGCGGGTGGTGTGCTGTGCGCGGGTTTGGTGGTGGTGGCGCGGTAGATGGTGCGTGCGCCGACGGTGATCATCGCGATGGCCAGCGCGGTGGCGATGGCGCGGGCGCTGAGCTTCGTCGAGAGGTGAGCGCCAAGTTGAGCGCCGAAGATTGAGCCGAGGGCGAGGGGTGTGCAGAGCCCCCAGAAGCCGGTGTAATCGCCTTTGAAAAAGTGAACGCTGACGGCGAGCCAGGCGGTGAGGGCGAGGACGAAGTGGCTGGTGGCGGTTGCACGGTGTGCGGGGAAGTGGAGGAGGTAGATGAGGGCGGGAACGTGGATGATGCCGCCGCCGATGCCCAGCATGGAGGCGATGAACCCCACGGCGACGGAGATAATCGCGCCGAGGACGAGCATTGTGCGTGTGGGGTTGGGCGGGGTTTCGGGGGCTTTGCCCAGGGCGCGGAGGATGACCAGCGCGGCGCCGATGATGAGCATGATGCCCAGGGCGAGGTCGAAGGTTGCGCGGGGCATGACGGAGGCGATGAAGACACCCATCGCGGCGCCGGGGAGGGCCGCGGCGGCGAAGACGAGGCCCGATTGGTAGTGGATTTTCTTCTGGCGCGCGTACCCCACGGTGCCCGAGGCGGCGTTGAAGGCGACGACGAAGAGGCTGATGGCGGTGAGGGTGTCGGTCTCTGCGTGGGGCATGAAGTAGGCGAGGGCGGGGATGAGGAGGAAACCGCCGCCGGCACCGATGAGCGTGCCGACACAGCCGACGAACGCACCGGCGAGGACGAGGCCCAGGCTGATCAAGGCGTCGTTCACGGGAAGAGGACTTTCAGCGCGGGCTGGGTTTGGGTGGAGTCGGTCGTCGAGATGCAGTGTGAGAATCCCGGGCGGAGCGAGGCGGAGGCCCATTGACCCTGCGGGTTCATCGCGATGACCGCGACCTGGTGGCTCGGGTGCAGGGTGTACCGGTCGGCGATGCGTTGGAGAACGGCGACGGCGGCTTCGAGGGGTGATCGGCCTTGGCGCATGAGTTCGACGGCGAGGAATGAGCCGCAGACGCCCATGACGAGTTCGCCGTTGCCTGTGCACGAGGCGGCGCCGGCGGTCTGGTCGACGTAGAGGCCGTGCCCGATGATGGGCGAATCGCCGACGCGGCCGGGGATTTTGAACCCGAGGCCGCTGGTGGTGCAGACGCCGGCGAGTTGGCCCTGGGTGTCACGGGTGAGGACGCAGACGGTGTCGTGCGAGGGATCGGGCGAGGAGGAGAGGGCGTCTTTGTAGCGTTCTTCGACGTTCATCGGGGGGACGTAGCCCGCTTTGAGCCCTGCGCGGGCCTGACCTGTTGGGTGGACTGTTCGCCAGGCGGCGTAGGCGGCGCGGGATTGGTCGGTGAGCAGGTGATTCGCGTCGGGGGTAAAGCCCTCGCTGGCGGCGAAGGCGCTCGCGCCGTCGCCCGCGAGCATGACGTGGATGGTGTTGTCCATCACGCGGCGGGCGATCTGGGCGGCGGTTGGGTAATCGCGGAGGAAGCAAACGCTGCCGCAGCGGTCCGGGTTGGTCATGACGCAGGCGTCGAGGGAGACGCGTCCGGATGCGTCGGGAAGGCCCCCCACTCCGACCGAGTCGACGGTCGGGTCGAGTTCGACGGCGGTGGCGCCGGCGACGGCGGCGTCGAGGGCCGAGCCGCCGGAGCGGAGGATGGGCATCGCGGCGGCGTTGGCGACGTGCCCGAAGGACCAGGTGGAGAGGGCGATGGGGCTGTGTGTGGGCATGCTGCGTGAAGGTACGCAGGTGCTTCGCGGCGTGCGCGAGCGGGTGCTTTGGCGGCTCAGCGTTTCTGGATGTTCACCGCGTCGCTGAGGGATTCGAGGGCCTTGGTGATGGCGCGTTCGTCGGCGGGGAGGGAGATGCTCATGCGGAAGCCGCGGGCTTCGAGCCAGGATTCGGCGAGGGCTTGGAGCTCGCCGTCGGTGATTTCTTTCCAGTTGGGCAGGGGCTTGGTGGGGTCCTGGATTCGCTGGCGGATGGCTTTGTCGAGGCCTTCGATGGCGGCTTTGGAGACCAGGTCCATGAGTTTCTTGGTCAGTTCGGTGTCCTCGCCGGCGGCGGTGCGGGAGTTTGACCAGCGGTCGAGGCGCGGGCGGAGCTGTTCCATGGCTTTCTGGCGCTGCACGCGGACGTCCATCTCTTTGACGTAGACCACCGCGATCATGCCGATGGGGATGAAGGCCTTTTCGCCGGCCTTCTCGGCGAGCTGGTCGATCTTGGTGATCTTGCCGGCGCGGACGTCGTCCCGGAGCTCGGCGATGGAGTTCTCAAGGGCTTTGATGAGCGAGCCGAGGATCGACCATTCGTTGCGGGTCTCGGGGAGGAACTGGCTCACGCCCGGCAGGTTCGTGGGCAGGACGAAGAACCACGTGTCGTTCTCCTTCTTCATCGTCAGGCCCAGCGGGGGGATGGGCTTGCCGTCGAAGAGCACCGCGGCCTGGTCGTCTGCGAGGGAGACGGTGGAGAGTCGGGCGGCGTTGGCTTCGAGCACGCCGAAGGGGTTGGCCATGATCTGGTCGGTGATCTCTTTGAAGGCGTCGCGCTGTGCCCGGCGGGCGTTCTCGTCGTTGGCAGGGAGGTTGACTTCGACGCCGGTTTTTTGCCCGCCTTGCAGGTTGACATCGATTCGGCGTGGGCGTGAGTTCAGCGTGCCGGCGCCGGCGGTGATCTTGCTGAACGCGTCGGCGGCGGAGCCGGATTCGAGACGCTTGCGGAGGTCGGCGGTTTCGGTGGGGAAACGCTCCGCGACGGCGAGGGTGAGTTCCTGCAGACGGAGCATGAGCCCGCCCAGACGGTTCAGAACGAGGCGGAACTCCTTGCTGTCGGCGTAGAGCAGATCGGGCAGGCGATCAACGCGCCCGTCCTTGATCATCTTGACCATCGAGTTCAGCACGTCCTGCGGGGTGGCTTGCGAGTACGAAATCTGCTCGGGCTTTTTGCAGGCGGGCAGGATCAGGGCGCAGAAAAGCAACAGCGCGAACAGAGCTGGCGCCAAGCGAGCGGTTGAGCGATGGTGAAAAAGCTGAACGGACAGCACGCGGACACCCTCCGAGCTCGGCACGACCCGCACGAAGGCCGGACCGGTGTTGGTGATACCACCAAGATCGGCGTTGGCTGCGGGTTTGCAGTGCGGGCGGGTGTTTGTCAGAATGGCGTTGCGGGCGGATGGGGGCGGAGGGTGGTTCGGACCGGATTGATCACAGGGAGCAACGGATGAGCAAGCTCGTGAGCGGGAGTGTGGCGGAGTTTCTGGGAACCTTCGCGCTGACATTCTTCGGCGCCGGGGCGATCATCATGGCCAGCACCCCAGGAGGAGGGGGCAACCTGGTCACCGTCGCGCTGGCGCACGGGCTGGTGCTCTTTGCCTTCATCGCCGGGTGCGGGTACATCAGCGGCGGGCAGTTCAACCCCGCGGTAGCACTCGGACTGGTGGTCGCGGGGAAGCAGACGCCGGTGCAGGCGGCGGTGTACATCGTCGCGCAGCTGCTCGGGGCGGCGTGCGGTGCGGGGATGCTGCAGTTGCTGCTGACACCCGAGATCGCCAACAGCCAGGCGGCGAAGCTCGGCGCGACGATCGGCGCGCTCACCACCACCGAGGGCGCCACCCTGCGGGTCATCGGGATGGAAGCGATCATGACCTTCGCGCTCATGTTCGTGGTGCTCTCCGCGGCGGTCGATGAGCGCGGCGGGAAGCTCGGTGCGCTGGCCATCGGCGTGACCGTCACCGGGTGCATCCTCGCGGGCGGGTATTGGACCGGGGCGAGCATGAACCCGGCGCGGAGCTTCGGCCCGGCGATCTGCGGGAGCCACTGGGTGATGTTCCACGCGTACATCATCGGGCCGGTGGTTGGTGCGAGCCTCGCGGCGGTGGTGTACCGGGTCTTCTGGAAGCGATAAACCGGGGATATTGCCCTGAGAAATTGAGCACGCCGCGGTGATGACCGGGCATCGGCGGTTTCTGCGCGTTCACGCAAGGGGTGAAGGTGGTTGATTTGGCATGATTGAGCGGGTTGTGAGGAACCGGGGAAGAACCTGGAGGGCGGTTTCGTGGGGTCGATAACCGAATCTCGCGCTCGTGTCATCGTGAATCGAGGGGTTTTACACCGGGCGAACTGAGCAGGCGTGCCCGGGCGGTCGATATCTCCAAGCGTCGGCGTAGTGCGCCGATCGGAGGTACACATGGGCGTTGACACAGCCACGAAGGACCAGGTCGTTGCCGCGGCGATCCGCGAGATTTCGCACATCGCCACGCTGCCTGAGATCACGCTGAAGATCATCCAGCTTGTCGAGGACCCCACGTCCACGGCGCAGGACCTGAACAACGTGATCGCGAAGGACCCGGCGCTGTGCACGCGCATTCTGAAGGTCGTGAACTCCGCGTTCTACGGGCTTCCGGGGCAGATCGGCTCGATCAACCGCGCCATCGTGCTGCTGGGCCTGAACGCGGTGAAGAACATCGCCATCGCCGCCAGCCTGAGCAAGCTCTTCAAGGGCGGGCAGTTGACCCCCGGGTTCAGCGCGCGCGACCTGTGGCTGCACTCGATCACCGCCGCGACGGCGACGAAGATGATCGCCGACAAACTGAAGCTGGGTCTGAGCGACGAGAGCTTCCTCGCGGGGCTGATCCACGACATCGGGATCATGGTGCAGATGCAGTTTGACCGCAACAAGCTGGTTGAGGTGCTGGACAAGGTTTCGCCGCCGCCGGGGCAGACCGATGTGGCGCCCGGGGACATGATGGCCGCGGAACAGGCGGTCTTTGGGGCGACGCACCAGGACTTCGGTGCGGCGTTGTGCGAGAAGTGGAAGTTCCCCAAGAGCTTCTTCCATGTGTGCGGGTATCACCACCGTCCGATGGAACTTCCGGCGGATCATCGCACGCTGGCGTGCATGGTGTATGTGGCAGATCGACTGGCGGCGGAGATGTCGGAAGGGTTCCGGCTGGACGTGCAAAGCACGAACATCCCGGCGGAGATCCTGGAACATCTCAACCTTGAGCCGTCAGATGTCGATGAACTGAAGCAGCGGTTGCCTGAGATGGTCGAGGACGCGAAGGCCATGCTGGGCTGAAATGACACAAGCCGCCGATCTCTCGTGCGTGTAAGGCGTGCGAAGCGCGAAGGCGGATTTACGAACTCTCTTTCTCCCTCCGGGCGGTGCGACGAAAGTCGTCCCGCCTGTTTTCGTTTGGAGCCCCCGCACGTGTCGCGTACGCGATCTTGGCGGGCGTGGTGCGGGGCTGAGGGTGTTATGATCGGGGATGCCGCGGGCGAGACAGCTTCACGACGAGTACTTTCTGAAGGCGAAGGCGGAGGGGTATGCCGCCCGCTCGGCGTACAAGCTCAAGCAGATCCACGAACGGTACCAGGTTCTCAGACCCGGGGACACGGTGCTGGACCTTGGGTGCGCGCCGGGGTCGTGGCTTCAGGTGGCCAGCGAGATCGTCGGCCCGCACGGGCTGGTGGTGGGGATCGACCTGCTGGATATCAACATCGACCCGCCGGCGAACGTGCTGGCGGTGCGGGGCGACGCCTTCAAGGTCAGCGCCCGCGAACTGCTGGGGATGATGGGCAGGCCCGGGCTCTTCAGCGTCGTGCTGAGCGACATGGCCCCGAACACCGCGGGGCTGGGGGACGATCTGCGCTCGGTTTCGCTGTGTCGGCGGGTTCTGGAACTGGCGACCGATGCGCTGGCGCCCGGCGGGCGTCTGGTGATGAAGGTTCTCGAAGGCTCCGCATATCCGGACCTGATGCGCGAGACGATGGGCGTCTTTGAGTTTGCACGCGGGTACAGGCCTGATGCGACGCGGGATGTGAGCCGGGAGATCTTTGTGGTCGCCATGCGGTTCCGCGGGTCGAGTGCGGGGCAGGCGACGGTTGGTGCGCGGGGTGCGACCGACGGCAACGCGTCGGGGACGCTGGGCGTGAACGAGGCGGGGTGGAAGGATGTGCCCACGGCACGGGTGCCGCCGCATAAACGGAAGCAGGTTGAACTGCCTCTGGAGGACTCGGATATCGGTCGGCCGCGAAAGTTCAAGCCGGTCGCGAAGGGGCACGCGGGTGGCGGGGCGGCGGAGCCTGCTCGCCCTCGTAAGAAGCGTGGTGGTGGTGGCGGCGGTGGTGGTGGCGGTAAAGGCGGCGGCGGAGGGTCGCGGCGGCGATGACGTTCCTTGAGCCCATGACCGGGATCATCGCGGCGGCGGTGGCGGTGCCCCTCCTGCTGGCGCTGTACTTCCTGAAACTCCGGCGCAGGCCGGTGCGCGTCAGCGCGACGTTCCTCTGGCAGCAGGCCTCGCGCGATATGCAGGCGAACGTGCCGCTGCGGTGGCTGCGGTTCAACTGGCTCTTGCTGCTGCAACTGCTGGCCCTTGCGTGTCTGGTCTTCGCGGCGGCGAGGCCGACGATTCCCTCCGCTGACGGCGTTGGCGGCGCGAAGACCGTGCTGCTCATCGACGCCTCGGGCTCGATGGCGGCGCTCGACGGCGACCGGGCATTCCGGACCGATTCGACTCAAGCCGCGGCGATCTCGCGGCTTGATGAAGCCAAGGGGCGCGCGTTACGGGCGATCGACGAGCTCGACAACGCCGGCGGGGGCGGTCGGCGGCGGATGATGGTGGTGAAGTTTGCCGCGAGTGCTTCGGCGCTGACAGGCATGACCGACGACACCACCGCCCTGCGTGAGGCGGTTCTCAGCGTCACCCAGACCGACCAGACGGGCGATCCGTTTGAAGCGCTGAAGCTCATCGGCACGCTGACGCGCAAGCCCGAGAATGAACTGAGCGAAGAGGCCTTCACGCCGACGAATGTGCTGGCCTTCAGCGATGGCGACGTGGGGCGGTTTGAAGACACGCCGCAGCGGCAGCGCGAGCTCGCGGGTGCGATGGCGGGGCTCTCATTGAAACTGGTGCGTTGCGGTACGCCGTCGGCGGAGACGTCGGCGAACAACCTGGGGATCGTCTCGCTCAACGCCCGGCGCGATTACGAAGACCCGGCAGTCGTGCGGGTCTTTGCTCGCATCGTCAACGCCTCCGCAGAGGCAAAGTCCACGCAGGTTTCCATCTCGGTCGACGGTCGCGTTGCAGAGCGGCGGGCCGTGACGATCCCCAAGGGCACCGCCGACAAGCCGGGCGAGTTGGGCGTGACCTTTGAACTCAACGAAAGTAAGGGCGGCGTGATGCTTGTTCGTCTGCTGGATGAAGACCTGCTCAGCAGCGACAACGCCGCGGGCGTGGTGGTCGGGGCGCTCAGTCCGGCGCGGGTGCTGGTGATCGGTCCGGGTGAGGGCGAGCCCAACACCGACCGCATCCTGCTCGCGGCCCTTGATGTACACAAGCCCGCGAAACTCGACGTGGTGAGTGCTTCGCAGGCGGCGGGGATCTTCTCAGGCCCGCAAGAACCCGGGCGCGGGATCGGCTATGACCTGGTGATCTTCGACCGCGTGGAATCTGTGAACCCGCCCCGCGTCGCGAGCCTGCACTTTGCCAAAGCGCTGAGCGTCACCGCGCCGAAGGCGGATTCGGGCAGTGAGGGTGAGCGGGTCGCGATCATGCCGACGGTGATGGGCGGCGAGAACGCCGAGCCCGATCGGATGCTGTCGTGGCAGCGTGAGCACCCACTGCTGAAGTATGTGAGCCTTGAAACGATCATCATGAGCCCGCCGACGGTGCTGAAGCTGCCGAACTCGACCGAGGCCTCTCGCGCGGGCTGGACGGTCGAAACGCTCGCTAGTGCAGCTCTTGGCCCTCAGATCGCGCTCGTGAACGACCGCGGATTGACGCGTGCGCGAGCGGGCGCGGGTGGCGGCGCGTTGGGCGTTGTGCCGCGGGTGGTGGTGGCCTTTGAGCTGGAGAAGAGCAACTGGGGCCCGCACTTTTCGTTCCCGATTTTCCTGGGCAACGTGCTGGACGTGATGGCCGGTCGAGGCGGCGTCAGCGGCGGGCGGCTGGGGTGGGCGTTCTCGACGGTTGATGCGGTGACCGTGACGCCGCCGACCGGTGCGGGCGGGGTGCTGGAGGTCAAGAACGCCGCGGGCGAGGTCGTGCAACGCATCGAGGGCGAGGGCGCGGAAGCGCTCGAGAGCGATGGGCGGCTGAACCTGAGCGTGATCCCCCGCGCGGGGCTGTATGTCGTTTCACGCGTTGCACCGGGCGGCGCGAACGTTGGCGAGATCGGTGCACCCGGGATCGCCGCGGTCAATATGCTCAGCGAGGGTGAGAGCCTTGTGCGGACGCACGCGGAGATGAAGCTGTCGTCAAACATGCCGCCGGTGAAGCTGCCCATCGGGGCCGCGGCTGAAGGCGGGCGTGAGATCTGGAACTGGTTCGTTCTTGCCGCGGTGGTGCTGTTGACCTTGGAGTGGCTGCTCTACGCTTGGCTGATGAAAGCGTAAACGTGTCGGCGGTGTGCCGACTCTTTTCTGGAGTTGATCTATGCGGACGAATGCGGAGTTTTCTGTGCGTGGTCTTCGCATCTCTTCGGTGATTCTCGGGGCGGCAACGGTGCTCGCCCTCAGCGGCTCGGCGTGGGCACAGGCCCCCGCGCCGGGCGTCAACCCAACCACCCCGGGCAACCTGTCGGCGAATCCCAACGCCGGGAAAAAGCCTGAGATCGCCGATGCCGAGAAGAGCCCGTGGAGCATCCGCCTCAGCGGCGGCGGTATCTACCAGTTTGACACCGACCTCCGCGGCAATCCGGGCTCATACTCCGTCGCTCGCGGCGACACCGCCTTCGGCCTTGGTTACCGCGCTACCGAGTCGCTCCGCCTCACCCTCGACGTCGGCACCGAAGTCTCCTGGTACGAGTTCGACAACGCCACGACGATCCTGGCACCCAGCGCCAAGCCCTTCCATGTCATGTACCAGACCGACATCAACCCCGGCATCCGCTTTGATATCGACGACAACTGGTTCGTCCTCGCCGGCGGCATCATCCAGTTCAGCGGCGAACGCAAGGCCGACACGGGCAAGTCGTTCACGGGCGGGGCCTTCGGCGCGGTGGGTTACAAGATCAGCAACGACCTGACGCTCTACGGCGGCGTGCTGGGCAAAAGCCGCCTGGAGGACGACGCTCTCGTCGTACCCGTCATCGGGGTCAACTGGCGCATCACCGAGAACCTCCGCCTCGACACGCGCGGGCTCGGCGCGGTGCTCACCATGACGCTCAAGCCCGGTCTGCGCGTCTTCGTCGACGCGACGTACGAATCGCGCGAATACCGCCTCAGCGACGAGAGCTTCCTGCGCGAGGGCGTCGTCCGCGATCGCCAGATCCCCGTCGGCATCGGCGCGGGCTTCGATCTGTGCAAGAACTTCACACTCACCGTCCGCGGCGGCGTGAACGTCTGGCAACAGTTCACCGTCGATACAGACAACGAAGTCCGCGTCAACCGCTTCCGCTCCGACCCCTCCGGGTTCATCGGGCTCCGCGGCGAGATCCGGTTCTGATCCGTTCTCTCCACGCGGGTGTTCCGCTTGTTTTCGATTCCGATGTGTGCACGCATGAACAGTCACCTAAGCGATGACCAAACCGGCCGCAGCAACGCCGAGTCATTCAAACCACTCGGCGTCGATGCACTGCACCATCGGTCAGGTCATCGCGACGATGCACGCGAAGATGCCGGCGTCTCACGACGTGGGATTCTCGCCGCGGGCGCGGCCCTCACGGCCGGGCTCCTGCTGCCTTCGCGTCTCCGCGCTCAGCCCAACGCGACAAACGCCTCCGCGCCCGCGGCGATTCAACCCAAGGCACCCGCACGGAACCTGATCTTCATCGTCGCCGACGGCACCAGCAACGGTGCGCTCATGCTCGCGGACCAGTTCGTGAAGTTCAAGGGCGGCAAGGCCTCGAACTGGCGGCGGGTGTCCTCGACCACGGGCACCGCGCGTGCGCTGCAGTGCACCTCGTCGGCGGATTCGATCGTGACCGACTCTGCCGCCGCCAGCGCCGCGTGGAGCACAGGGATCAAGCACGAGAACGGCTCATTGTGCGTGCTGCCTGATGGTCGCAAGCCCCCGCCCATGCTCATGCGCGCGAAGGCCAGCGGCAAGCGCGTCGGCTGCGTCACGACAACCACCATCACCCACGCAACCCCCGCGGGCTTTTACTGCAACGTCACCCGCCGAGCCAGCGAAGACCAGATCGCCCAGCAGCTCTGCGAGCGACCGATCGACGTCGCCCTCGGCGGCGGGGTGAAGTTCTTCAAGGACGACGCGGTGAAGGCCCTGCCTGCCGGGCTTGTCCGCCTTACCGACGAACTCCGCGAGTTTGTGAGCAACAAGGCCAAAGCGGGCGCGCGCCTCGTCGGCGCCTTCGGCGATTCGCACCTGCCCATGAAGCTCGAACGCGACGAGCAACGCCTGCGGTCACAGCCGAGCACGCCTTCGCTCTTGGAGATGACCCGCATCGCCCTCGATCGACTCAGCGTCGATCAGGACGGCTCCGACGGGTTCGTGCTGCAGATCGAGGGCGGGCGTATCGATCACGCGGCCCACGCGAACGACGCCGCCGGCGTGCTGCGCGACCTGCTGGAACTCGACGAGGTCGTCGGGTACGTCGAGCAGTGGGCCCGCGGCCGCAGTGACACGCTCGTGGTCGTCACCACCGACCACGCCACGGGCGGCTGCTCGCCCGTCTTCTACGGCAAGCCCGGGTACGAAGGGTTGAAAAAACTCGACAACGTTCGGCACAGTTTCGAGTGGGTCTTCGACCAGCTCGGCAAGCACGAAGACCCCGCCGCCGACGCCGCCCGCTTGGTCACCCTCGCCGAATCGGCCCTGGGTTTCAAGCTCCCCGAAAGCAGCGAGACGGCCCTGCGCCAAGTGATGACCGGCGAACGCGAGGACCTGTTCAAGATGCAACGCAAGCTGCCGTGCGTCCTCGGGGCGATCGCCGCGAACGACCTGGGCGTGGCCTTCAGCACCGACGGGCATAACGGCGACTTCGTCGACGCCTTCGCCTTTGGTCAGGGGGCATCGACCCTCCCCACTTTCGTCGAAAACACCGAGCTGGGCCTGTGGGCGGCATCCTGCGTGGGCGTTCGGGCGGAATAACCCGAGCGCAACGCCCCCGTCCATACCGCTGCGCCAACGGGCGAACTACGCTTCAGATATGCGTTCTCGGCGTGAAACACTCCTCTCAGCAGCGGACAAACTCGCATCCTCTTCCACCGCGCAGCTCCGCTGCCTCGTCGGCTTCGACGGGTTCATCGACGACATCATCGACGTCGTGGACGTGCGCCGATCGATGCGCCGCGACGACTACACGCGCCTGGAAACGATGGAGGCCTACGCCGCCCGCGTGCAGGCCTTCGCGCGGCGCAGCATGAACCTCGAACTCGTCGTCAAAGAGTCCCGCTTCGGCGGTAACGGCCCGCTCATGGCCGGCGG
>JACVCS010000125.1 GCA_016741915.1 Phycisphaerales bacterium
CCCCCCCCCCACCCCCGCGCCCCCCCCACACGTCCCCCCCCACACACCACCCCCCACCCGCCCCCCGCTCCCCCGCCCCGACCCCGCTCTCCCCACCCCCCCCCCCCCCCCCCACCCCCCAACCCCGCGCACCCCCCGCCGCGAAACCCCTCCTCCCACCGATCGGATCAATCCCCCACCGCCGCCGCCCATCCCCCCCACGCCCCCGCCGCTCGCCTCCCTCCTCACCAAGCACCCCATCACGCGGATACCGCTGCTCAATCGCCGACCGAATCAACGCCTCCGCCTCCTCATCCGCCCTCGTCACAGGCGACCCATCCCCCTTCAGCCGCGCCTCAACCCCCGACGCCCGAAAGTACGACATCGCCACCTCCCCAGCCCGCACCGCAAGCCCCACCGCAAACGCCAACTCCTCATCAAACACGCCCTCATGCCGCATCACCAAAGCATACCGAAAAACACGCCGGCCTCTCGATCGCTCCCGCTCGCCCAAACCCCTCTGTATCTATTTGCCAATTTGCCATTTGCCCATTTGCCATTTGCGTGAGCTACGCTCACGCCATGGACCACTTCTCCTACATCGACGGCGAGCTCTGCTGCCAAGGCCTCCCACTCTCCGAAATCGCCTCCTCCGTCGGCACCCCCACCTTCGTCTACTCCCGCTCCACCATCGAAGACCACCTCCGCAAAATCCAATCCGCCTTCAGCGACATCAACGCCGAAATCTTCTTCTCCGTCAAAAGCTGCTCCAACATCCACATCCTCCGCACACTCCTCGAAGCCGGCGCAGGCCTCGACGTCGTCTCCATGGGCGAACTCCACCGCGCCCACCTCGCCGGCGCTCGCCCCGATCAAATCGTCTTCGCAGGCGTCGGCAAAACCGACGCCGAAATCCGCGCCGCACTCACCTCCGACGGCGGCCCAATCTCCATGTTCAACGTCGAAAGCGAGCCCGAGTACGAAGCACTCGCCCTCGCCGCCCGCTCACTGAACACCCGCGCCCACGCCGCCCTCCGCGTCAACCCCGACATCAAAGCCGGCGGCCACTCCTACATCTCCACCGGTCAATCCGGCACCAAGTTCGGCGTCGACCTCCCCCACGCCAAAACCCTCCTCCGCAAGTTCAACAAAGAAAAACACCTCCCCCTCACCGCCATCCATCTCCACCTCGGCTCCTCCATCACCTCCCCAGAGCCCTACGTCCAAGCCGTCAAAGCCGTCCTCGATATGATCGCCGAACTCCGCGCCGAAGGCCTCACCATCGACACCCTCGACCTCGGCGGCGGCTTCGCCGCCGATTACCACACAGGCGACGCACCCAGCCCCGACGAATACGCCCGCGCACTCGTCCCGCTCCTCAAACCCCTCCACCAATCCGGCACCCGCATCCTCCTCGAGCCAGGCAGAATGATCGTCGCCAACGCCGGCGTCCTCCTCACCCGCGTCACCTACGTCAAACACGCCGCCAACAAAAAGTTCCTCATCTGCGACGCCGGCATGAACGCCCTCATCCGCCCCGCACTCTACGACGCCTTCCACTTCATCTGGCCAACCTCCGTCAGCCCACAGCACGAGCCCAACCGCCGCGCCGATAACCTCGATATGCCCGGCCTCGAACCCTGCGATATCGTCGGCCCACTCTGCGAAACCGGCGACTTCTTCGCCCTCAACCGAAAACTCCCCGTCGTCGCACGCGGCGAAACCCTCGCCATCTTCACCGCCGGCGCCTACGGCATGAGCATGGCCTCCCGATACAACTCCCACCCACTCCCCGCCGAAGTCCTCGTCGAAGGCTCCGCCCCACGCCTCATCCGCAAACGCGAATCCCTCCACGACCTCACCCAACACGAACTCGAAATCCCCGTGCCGGGTACCCCCACGCTCCGCGTGGGGAAGTGAACCCAGCCCACGCTCCGCGCGGGCGAAACCCACAACACGAACCACCCGTGCCACCGATCGTCCGCAGGACGATCGGTGCCTCTTCCTTCTCACACCACCAATCAACCAACCTCTTCGCCCCAACGGGGCGAAGGCCTGTCGCCACGGGTGAAGCGCAGCGCAACCCGTGGAAATCGTCACACCAAACTCAAAACCAACTCCCCAAACCCACTGCCCCGAAGGGGCAGAGGAACGCCCCCCACCCCCCATCACCCCGTGCCACCGATCGTGCAAAGCACGATCGGTGCCCCTCAACCTCCCAACCTCAACGCTTCTCCTCCTCCTGCTCTTTCTTCTTCTCATCCTCGCTCTTCTTCTCATCAACCGTCGTCCGCGGCACACCACCCCGCCCGTTCGTGTAGTCCTCGATCACGATCGGCACATCCTTCACCAAAATCGTCCCCTCATAAAACCGCCGCTGCGTCGCCGCCAGCTTCACCCACTCCCCCCGCGGCTTGAAAATCAAATCCAACTTCGTCGGAGCCGCCTTCATGTCCTCTTCATTCAGCGACAAACCAAGCGACCGAGCATCCTGATTCTGCCCCCACGACCACGTCGAGTAATACCCGCGGTCCGCCACCACATGATCGCTGATCATCTGCCCGATCAGCCGCTCCTTCTTCCCAGGCAGCCGCATATACACATCGTGCGACAGCTCCGCCGGAAGGTCTTTGACATCCAACTGCACACTCGCGTAATACGTCTTCGTCTTCCCCCCGCGCGTGATCTGGAACCCCATCAAACTCGCCCCACCACTCTCATACTCATTGATCCGAACCGTCACCGTCGACGGACGCAGCCGCAGCTTCAACTGCTCATCCACCGAACTACTCGCCGTCTGAACCGAAATCGTTCTCGAATCCTTCGCCCCAACCTTCAATCGCGTTGACATCTTCAACGCAAACGCTCCGTCCTCCCCAGGCTTCGGAACCGCGTTCTCCGTCGCCATCATCCGCGTCAGCCCACCGACCCGACCAAAGTTGCCGTACGCATCGGGCTTCACCACAACCTCCACCTCCACCACCGCCGGCCCCTCCCCCACCGTCTCCGGCAACACATGCGTCCACCCCACCCACGTCGATTCCTTCGACCCGTTCGCATACGCATACCCCCACCCGCTCCGGCTCCCTCCCACATAAAGCACCGCCACCGGATCAAACTTTGAATACGGCCTTGCACCCATCCCATACCGCAGATAATCGCTGCTGCTGATGATCCGCCGCGGACACTCCACACCGTTCACCTTCACAGAAACCACCCACGCGCTGACCTGCATCGTCGCCGCGGGTGAGAGCCGAAACTCCTTCCCGCTCAAAAACACCGGCAGCGGATCCCCCGCCACAACCTCCTCCCGCGTCCGCAGCCCAAACTCCAAACTCTGCTTGCGGTACAGGTTCCGCTGCTCATCCGTCAAAACCTTGTCCACCTCACCGCGATCGATGATCTCCCCCCACGCATCGCTCCACTGCCGATTCCGATCACCCTGAATATCCAGCGCCAGCGCAATCGCCCGCTCCGAATCCTCCTTCGCCATCTTCTTCGTCACCATCCGGTCCAAAAGTTCCTTCGCAACCGTCGCCGCGTGCGTATCCCCGAGCACCCGCGCCTCCGTCATCAAGAGCCACGCCGGCTTCCGCGCGTTCAACGCCGAGCCCGAGATCAGCGAGTACACAATCGCCCCGATCGCCAGCATCGGCGCCACCACCATCAACCCACCCACCGCCACCACCACCGGCATCCGCTTCCGCACCCCCATCCGCACCGCCTTCGCACGCTTCAAACCCGCCCCACACTCCGGGCACGTCACCACACCCGGGTACACCCCGTTCAAATCAAATCGGCACCACGTGCACTGCGGATTCCGATTGATCCGCCGCCCAAGCATCCCCAGCCAAATCAAAATCCCACCCACCACCATCGACCCCAAAACCACCAGCGGCAGCATCGCACCCATCTTGCCTCACCTCGCCCAATCACCATCCGCCCCCAGCCAACCAGAATACCGACACCACCCCTCTCCATCTGTACGTCACCCCAACAAAAAGCCCCAAGGTGCTTCCACCTCGGGGCTCCTCATTCACACAACGCTTTCACCCCATCACCATTCAAACCCGCATCTCACCCCACCCGCTCACGCCGCCTTCTCGACGCCAGAAGCCCGCCAACACCAAGCAACACAACCGCCCCCGGCGCCGGAATCGGCCTGACATCCAACCCGTCAATGTTGTCCACCGCGAACAACCCCATCGATTCCGCGCTCGCGTACAACTGGAACGTCCCGTCAAAGTCCGTGATGAAGATATCCGCCGCCGACAACTGCCGCCCCAGAATCGGATCAAAGAAGTTCAGCGCAACCGATCCCGGCGCCAGCGAGAACAGCATCACGTCGCTCAACATATTGAAGAACCGGTCGATACCCGCAAAGTCGGGCAGCAACCCGCCGTACGGCTGGAACGCCGTCAGCGGGATATACCCGCCCGGCCCAACCACCATCCCCAGCCCCTGGAACAGCGGGCCCGTATACCCCGGGAAGTTCACCCGATCCAACGCCACCGCGTCGACGTCGTTGTTCATCGCCGCAAGCAAACCCGCCTGCGCACCCGTCGCAAACACCTGCAGCCCCGCACCCACCGGCGCGTTCCGCAGAATGTCCGACGGGCTCGCCCCCAGCGCCCCCAGCGTCGGCGACGCCGCATCCAGCGTGATGAACGTGTTGAACGTCGTCCCGAGCACATCAAACCGCCCGCCCGAACTGCTCAGCGTCCCCGCCGCCGGATTGAACGTGTCACCGCCCGATCGAATCACCGGGTCAACGTTCCGCATCACACCCGCCGCGTTCGCCCCGTTCATCCCCTGGATCGACTGCAAGTCAAAGTCGCGCAGGTTGTCGCGGTTCCCCCACCCGTTCGCATCCGCCAAAGGCCCCGCATTCCCCGCAAGTCCCATCACGTCCTGATTGAACCGCAGTTCGTTCGAGCCCAAGTTCAAAAACCCGCCGCCGGGCAGCGGCGTAGGCCGCCCCGCACTCACGCTCTGAAAGACATCCCCCGCCTGCTGACTCAACTGCGCCTGCGTGTTCACGCCGCCTCCAAATCCCTGCCCGCCAATCAGCACGAACCCCGTCGGATTCTCCGGCGTCGGCGGCACATTCGCAAACCCGCTCGCCATCCCCGAGCTCGCATTATCCACCGAGAAGAAAATCATCGACCGCCGCGCAATCGGGTCCGCACCCACCGTCAACCCGTCGATCTGATCCGCGCCCGCGATCAGGTTCATCGCCTCCGTCCCGCTGATGTACCCCGCGTTCGACTGCGTCATGTGCGTCCGGAAAATCGTCTGCGCCTGCACCCCGGGCACGTTCGTCGCCGGAACTGGCGTCCCGTTCGCGTTCGCGCTCCCGTCCGGATTCGTCCCGCCTCCCGGCACCATGATCGCCGGCCGCCCGAACTGCGCATACTGATCCACCCCCGTCCGCGACAAACCCGCCGCCGACCGGTCCACCGTCATCAGCACACCCGTCGACACCAGGTCCCGATCACCCTGCAGCCGCGGCCCGAACATCAGCAGCGTCGGCGCGTTGTTGTTCCCAGGGTTCGCCGAGAAATCCCAGAACTGCCCGAACCCGTTGAAAAAGTTCGTCCCCATCAACCCCGTCGGATTCCCAACCGTCGGCGACCGCGTCCCCGGCGCACCCGTGTCCGCCAGGTACAACCCCGTCGGCATCGGGTTCCCATCCGCAACCGTCCCACCGTTCGCGTTCACCGAGTTCCCCAGCAGCGCCTGCGCCGTCGCGTTCACCTGAATAAACGGCCGCGCATTCAGCGTCGCGTTGTTCGTGTTCGCCGCCCCCGAATAGTTCGTGAACCCAGCCGCCGTCGGCGCGTTGCCCGTGATCAACCCCCCCGCGTTGAACGTCGAACGCTGCGCAATCATGCTCAGCCCGAACATGAAACTCGGATTGAAGTTCTGGTTCAGCGTCGGAATCGACAAGTTCGGCAGATACACCGACCCGCCCAGCGGCAGCGGAATATCAACCCCGGGCAGCGTCAACGACACGCTCGTATACGTGTTGTTCAGCCGCTCGTTCGAATCCGCAACCACACCCGCCATCGCCGGGTTCGCGTTCGTCGTCCCGAACTGGAACGCCGTGTACCCCGCATTGATCGGATCCACAATCCCCACCATCGGCCTCGTCGTCCCGTTCCCACCGATGAACGACGTCCCCACAATGAAGTTGTTGAACCGCCCGTTGTACCAGTTCACCGCCGGCGTCACCGTCGTCCCCACCGGCGCCGTCCGATTCAGATTCCCAACCGCCGTGAACGCCTGCGTCTGGAACCCCGCGTTCACCTGCTCAGGCCCCGTGTAACTCCCGCCGAACATCCCGCCCACCGACAACGTCGTCGGATTCCCCACCTGCCCAAAGTTCTGAAACGCGTTCGCCCCCGCCGCAATCGGCACTCCCCACAGCGAGTTCGTCGACGGCGGGATGAACACCGACATCGCCCCCGTATCAAAGATCCCCATCCCCACCCCAGCCGCACCCGGCGCGGGGTTCGTCAGCGAGATCGAAACCATCGGCCGCAAATCCCGGATGATGTTCGCGCCCGTCTGCCCCACCGCAGACCGCGCCAGCCCCGCCGACAACACCAACGCCACCGCCACAACCCCACCACGCATCGCTCGCGCACCGTTCATGGTCTCTCTCCTTCTTGGGCACGCCGTAAACCCGTTCGCCACGAGTCCCAGCCGCCGATCCATCCAGATTATCAGAACTCACCTCTCCGACAACTCCCCCTCCGTAAAAATACTGAGAATCACCTCCATCCCGAAGCGTCTCGAAGAAATGCACGATCAAAATACAAACAAATAGCACCCGATCAGCCCAGCGTAACCCCGGGCAATCGTTCAAACACCACTCAGGTCTTTTCTCGATCTCTGGCCCACCCCGTGCGCGCAAAGGCCACCCACCGCGCGCGCACTTCCGCCCCACGCGCTCAATGTGCCGCGCGGCACATCGATCACCCCCCACCC
>JACVCS010000035.1 GCA_016741915.1 Phycisphaerales bacterium
GCCACCCCCCACACCCCGCCGCGCAAAATCAACGCCCGCCCATCTTCTTTCGCCTCCCCAGACTGAGTGTTCCACGCTCGGCCCCTAAGGCCCACGAAATCATCCCTATCCAACCCCCTCCACATGCAAATTGCGGGCAACTCAGTTGAGGGGAACCCCTCGGCTTTGTGCCCACGCCGCCCGAAAACACAACCCGGGCCTTTCGGCCCGGGTTGGTTCATCGCATTCACAACCAAACAGTTCTCGGACGCCTGATGATAGGGGTTTACCCTTGGTCGTCCGCACCGTTCGAGCGTTCTCGCTCAATCTCGACTCAGTTGCACGGCACGAAGAACGTGTTGAAGAAGGCGTTGTAGTCACCCTCGTTCACGCCGTTGTTCGGACCCTGCGCCGGGATCAGGCCCGCATCATCCGCGATGTCGCAGAAGAGCCCGATGCCCGCCGGGCCGAGCGCCGCCTGGAAGAAGAACCCGTCGGCGGCGAAGAAGGCGTTGTAGTCGCCCTCGTTCACGCCGTTGTTTGGGCCCTGCGGCGGCACGAGGCCCGCATCATCCGCGATATCCGAAGGCGACCGGCGGAAGACGTAGACCATCGTCTTCTCGCCCGCGCCGGTGATCAGCGAGCCGGTGATCTTCACGCGCCCGGTGTTCAGGTCGACGCTGTCGGGCGAGACGAAGTTGCCACCCACGGTGACGAAGCAGGGGTTCACACCCGCGGGGATGCGGACGACGGTGTCGAAGTTCACCGGCGCGCCAGTGACGTTGGTGAAGAGGTTGCCGCTGCCGCTGGAATCCTCGAAGGCCTTCACGTCCACGCGTGAGGTGCCCACGCGGAGGTTCTTGAAGGTCATCTGGTTCCACGCGGTGGGCAGCTTGGGCTCGATGCGCAGGGTGTTGTTCGGCGCGTCGGGGGTGTAGTCCAGGAAGAGCATCACGCTGTCGACGTAGAAGCTCATGCTCTCCCACGCGTTGGGCCAGGCGGTCTGCAGCGAGAAGTCGTTCTGACCCGGGTAGAGCAGCGCGTTGCTCGGGGCCATCTGCTCGGCGCCGAAGCCCACCGGGCCGTTGTGGTCCTTGCAGCGGTTGATGCGGTAGTAGTGGTTATCGATATCCGCCTTGCCCGGGTTGAAGTCCTGACGCATCGCGTAGTACGCACCGTACCACATCGTCGAGAGGAACCACGGCCCGGCGCGCGACGCGCCGTTCGCGTTCGGCCCGAGGGCCGCGTTGCCCCAGTAGCTATCGCCCCAGTAGCGATCGAGCAGGTCGACATAATCACTGGTGCGGTTGATCCCGCCCGGACCGTCGTCAAAGCGAACCAGCGGTCGCACGTTGCCGAACCGGTCACTCTGCGTGCCGTTGATCCGGTCGATGATCTTCACCGCCTTCGGATCCACGGGTGAGTACACCTCAAACGGGTACACCGTGCCCAGAAGCGAGATGTCGGTGTTCTCGCCGTTCCAGTTCAGTTTGTCGTCGAGGCCCGCCTTGATGCCGTTGGCGCGGTTGGTGAAGTCCGCGGCATCGCCCGCGTTGCCCAGCACGTTGGCGATCTTCGCCGCGTCGCGCAGGCCGCGCACGATGTTCGCGTTGCTCATGATGAACGTGTCGTAGCTGTCCTCCCAGACGTTGTTGGAGTACATCAGGAACGTCGACGCGCCGGGGTACGACTGGCGGTGGTTCAGCCGCGTGCCGTCGTTCTTGCTCGTCTGGCTCATCGCCACCACCGCGTCCTTGACGATCGCGTAGTTCGTGTTCGCGGGGTTGCCCGCCTGGGCCTCCGTGAGGTAGTTCACGTCGCCCGTCACGAGGTAGTTGTAGTAGATCATCCACGGGATCACGGCCGTCTCGTCGACCTGCGGCGCGCCCCAGATCACAAACCCGTCGGTGGAGTACTTCTGCTTCCAGAAGCCCTTCCGCGTGCCATAGAACGGCGAGCCGCCCGCGGCCTCAAACCCCGGGGTGTTCCCGCTCGTCCACGTCTCAAAGTCGCGGTACGTGATGTCGCGCAGGTACCGCGTCATCGACGCCACCACATCCGTGTGCCCCGTCCGCGACAACGTCACCGCGGCCCACGCCATATCGCGAGGCCAGACGTACGGGTACGCGCCGTTGCGGAAGCCCGCGATCAACCCGCCGTTGCGCTCGTCGAAGTGCAGCATCGTCGCCAGCAGGCCGCGCTTGTACAGCGTGTTCACGCTCGCGTCGGGCGTTTCGACCTGCACGCCATTGGCGAGGAAGTTCTGCCAGTAGGTGTTGGTCTGATTCTGCCACAGCGCCACGTTGCCCGCCTGGAACCAGTTGATGACCTCGCGCATCTGCGTGTTGAAGACGCCGGGCCCGTTGATCCCCGCGAACGCGTCGCGCCCCGCGGGGCGCTCAACGCCGCCGACGATCACGAACGAGACTTCGACTTCCTGATTCGGCGGCAGCGTGACCTTCTGCCCGATCCAACCCTGCCCGTTATCACCCGAGCTGTCGCGCCAGGTGTCGCTGCTGAGCGTGCCGCCCGTGCCGCCCGGCGCCGGGGTGGTCTTCATCGCCGCGGCAAAGAAGAGCGAGATGTTCTTCTCATACCCCGAGAAGGTGGTGGGGTTGTATTCCTGACCGGGCCCGATGGACCCGGTGTTGTTCACCACGCGGTACTGGTTGTCACCGGCGATCATCGCGCCGGTGGCGCTGTCGGCGAGCATGAAGTCGTACTGGTCGCCGCCGTTGATCGCGGGGTCCATGTACATGTAGAGGTTGACCGTTTCGCTGCTGGCGCCGTTGTTCTTCAGGATCATCCGCTTGATGAGGATGCCCTGCGACCCGTTGTTGGGGGTCGAGACGCCCTTGGGCGAGAAGTCGTACTGCGTGATGTCGATGTTGCGCCCAGCGCGGACGAGGCGCTGGCTCGTCCGCAGCGTCTGCGTGTCGGCCTCGTACGCCTGCGTGATGTTCGTGAAGTCCGTCCCGTTCTGATTGCTCAGCCAGCTCGTCACGCCGCCGACGCGGATGCCCGTGAGGATCTGGTTGAAGTGCATCTGCCCGCGGTTGTCGATGGGCAGACCGGCGGGGAAGGTGTCCAGCCCGTCGACGTAACCCTCGTTCTTGGTGCCCACGCCCTGCACGCCGCCGGCACCGGGGAAGTAGACGTCGAAGATGTTGCCGTTCTGATCGAGCATCGCGTTGATGAAGTTGTTGCCGACGACGCCCTCTTCCTTCCAGGCCCAGAAGGGCGGGTAGCCGATGCCTTCAGCGCCGACGAAGTTCGAGCCCTGCCCGGGCCAGGCGAGCTTGTTGGTGTACTCGTACTTCTGAGCGCTCGCCGAGCTTGTGCCGCCGCCGGAGTAGAACTGCGTCCCGCCGGGGTTGCTGCTGTTCCAGCGCGACATCATGTACCGTACCTGCTGCCCATAGACCCGCGCGTTGCTGGGCATGGTGGCGCGCCACCAGTCCTGCGTCCCGCCGGGCAGGCCCGACTGGTTGGCGATGAACTGGATCCCGCCGCCGACGCTGGTGATGACCTGCGTCGTGCCGCTGCCCACGCCCAGCGAGCCCTGCGGCTCGCTGCCGTCGGTGGTGTAGTAGAGCGCCACGCGGTCATAGGTGAACTGACAGCAGACGCGGAAGTAGATCTGCGCTGCTTCATCCTCGCGCGGGGCGGCCGGGGCGCGCTGCGTGCTCGCCGAGCCGAACCCGCCGTTGGAAATGTTCGACAGGTTGCTGTTGGGAATGCCCGACAGCGGCGCGTGTTCGATCCCCTGCGCGAAGACCTGCACGGTCGACCCCGCACACACAAGGACCACCGCCGCCTTCAACGCCATCCAGTTCCGGTTCATCATGATGATCTCACCCTCAACAAAGGACAAGCCGCCATGGCCCCGCGACGCGGAACGATGAGCAGCAACAAAGCGAAAACCGACCTCGCCGGACCACACCCGGCGCGTGGAAGTCGATTATCACCCACCTGAGGCGTTTTGCCCATCAACAAACACGGATTTCCCCGCCAATTCATGGTGATCACCGCATCAACGCCGCTCATGACGCGCGAACAAACACCATCGCGTCAACGCAAAACACCCGGATATGCCCGTGAAAGTACACCCACATTCCCCAGATTCACGTGTGGTCGAACACTTCACGTGACCGACCCCGCAACTCCATTGAAACACATGTTCGAGCGCGTGTGACATCCGTTGAGATGAACATGGAAACGAAAAAGCCCCGGACCTTTCGATCCGGGGCTTCATGCTTTTCAGAATCTCGGGGCTTCGGCTTTCGGCTTCAGGGCTTCACCCTGAAACCTCGGCCCTCATCCCTCGGCCCTTACTCCCGCATCAGATGCAGGAGAGGAAGAGGTTGTTGAAGAAGCAGTTGTAGTCACCCTCGTTGACACCGTTGTTGGTGCAGCCGGGGGCCTGGGAGAGCGGGGTGCCGTCGTCGCAAGCGATGTCGCAGGTGCCGCCCACGCCGGCGGGGCCCTGACCGGCCTGGAAGAAGAAGCCATCGGCCGCGAAGAAGGCGTTGTAGTCGCCTTCGTTCGGCCCGGTGGTGCTGTTGGTGCAGCCCGGAGCCGCGGCCAGCGGCGTGCCGTCATCGCAGGCGATGTCGGCCGGGTTGCAGCCACCCGGCGTCACCGGTGCGGCGACGACGACCTTGACGAACGCAATCTGGTAGCCCTCGGTAAGGGAGATCGCCTGCGTCACATCACCCTCGGTGTCGGTGATCTTGACGTTCACGCTCGCGGGCGGCGTGAAGGTCGTGAAGCTCGTGCCGCGGGCGAGCAGGCCCGAGTTCTCGAACATCACGCCCGTGCGGAAGTCATCGTCCGCCGGCGAGCCCTGGTTGTTCGCCAGGTTGTACCGCGTGATGGCCATGTAGTACGTCCCGTCGGTCATCGTGCGTGTAACGGTCGATCCCACCGAAGTCGAGTTGAACGTATCGTCGTTGCCGAAACCCGAGATCGGGTTGAAGTTGCTGTCGTACATCCACAAGTCGGTATCGACATCGGACGCACCATTCTGGCCGATCGAGGTAATGGTCACCGAGCCGGGGCGGATGTTGCGGCTGAGGTCGATCGGGGTCACGTCGTCCGAAGCGATGTAGTTGAGCGAGTACTGAGCGGTGGTCGAAGTCGTACCCCCGACGCGGATGTAGATCGCGCGGTCGTTGGCGTCGGTGCCGTTGCCCAGCGTGTACCACTGGATCATCCGCAACGGGTTGCTGGAGGTGCTGCTCGCTTGGATCTCGGACTCAGTGGTGTTGATGACTCCGGTTGTCTGACCGTATCCACGCAGCGAGAGCGTGTGACCGGCGACAAGCGAAGCAACGCGGATGCGGTTGCGCTTGATCCCGGCGTGCGCGGGGGTCTTGATCTTGAAGAAGTCGTACGTCGCCAGACCGCCGCCGGAGGTGCTGGTGCCGGTGCTGGTGCCGCAGATCGTGTCACCGACGTTCAGCGTGAAGCTGCTGGCGGTGGCGCGGGTGTCGTTCGGTTCGGTCTCGGTGTTGACGCCGCAGGTTGCCGTCTCGGGGCGGCTGATGAAGAGCTGGCTGTTGAGTTCAGCAACACCCAGGATCGTCGAGCCGGTGCGACCGACCGCGAAGTAGTAGTTGGTACCCGCGTTGAGCGTGAGAGCAGCCGTCTGCACGCCGCCGGTGCAGGTCGTGGTCGAGCAAGCCAGCGAGGTCAGCGAGCCGCAGCCAGCCGAGCCATCAAAGGCCGCGACAACGTTGTTCGCCATCGTGTTCTGCGTTGCCTGACCGGTGAGGGTGCAGGTGCCCGCGATATACGTCCCTGTCGCGGCGGGGGTGTACTTGTACCACATCACGCGGCTGACCGTCGCCTGGCAGGAGAACGGCGAGGGTGCCGCGGCCGTGCCCAGCGTGCCGGTGATATTCTTCGCGCCAGCAGCAAAGCTCGTGTTCGTGGTCGTCAGAGCGGCGTTCGCACCGGCCGAGATGTCCTCAGCGTTGGCGCAATCGACGTTCGTCGGGCCCGCTTCCAGGCGGCTGATCGCCACGCGGAAGGTGTTCTCGGCAGTGCCCAGGGCCGTCGTGCCGGTGCGGCCGACGACGATGTAGTAGCTCTTGGTCGAGTCGAGGTTCACGATGTCACCGACGATGCCGCCGGTGCAGCTCGCCGCACCGGTGGTGCCGGCACCGCAAGCAACCTGCGTGTAGCTCGCCGGGTTGCACGGATCACCGAGGTTGGTGATCTCGAAAACACCCAGGATGTTGTTGGCCATGTTGTTGCCCGCGGCCAGGGCGGTGCAGGTCCGCACGCGGTACGCCCCGGTGGCCGGGGGCGTCATGCGGTACCACAGAGGACGGGTCACCGTCGCGTTGCAGCTGAAGACCGGGGCGCTGATGGCCGTGGTCTGCGTCGAGGCCGTCATATCCACACCGGTGGTGATGAAGTTCGTGCCCGGGCCCGTCATCGCGGCGCCCGCCGCCGCGGTGATATCCAGCGCCGTGGCGCACGTCTCGTTCGCCGGGGGCGGCGGGGGAGGCGTGAGCGTCACGTTGATGTTCGACCAGCTGAAGTTGCCGCCGCTGGTGAAGCTCGTGCGGAACGCCATGAACAGCGGGTTGCCGCCGACATACAGCGGCGAGAGGTTGACGTTGTCATAGCGGATGGTGCCCGGGGTGTTCGTGCCCGTGGCGGTCGTCGGCGCCGTGCCGGCCGTGCCGCCGTAGTGGATCGTCACGCCGCCCGGAACGGCCGCAACACCGTTCACCGCCGCGTTGACCAGCGACATTTTCGAGTCGCTTTGCCACAGCGAGCTGGTCGAGCCGGGCAGACCGAGCCAGTCGGCCGTCACCGTCGCCTTGCCATAGTTCCCCACCGGTGCCGAAGCGCCGTTCAGGTCGATGGACTGGAAGAAACCGCCCGTGCCCGTCACGGTGTAAGGCCCGGCAAAGGGACTGCCCGAAGGCGTCCACTGCGCCATCGCCGAACACGACAGACCAAACGCACACCCCGCCACGGCCAAAAGTGACATCGCTGACTTCTTCATGGATACTCCTCTCGACGCTGCCCGCCAACCCGGCAAACAGTGCTCCCGCGCACCGTTTACCCGGTTTGGACCGGAGTTCTGGGATCGAGATTCCCAGACTTCTCTACCCCTTCAACATAGTGGCTTTCCCGAGCTATGCAATACCTATCCCCCTAATTGCAGCGCATTCTGGCGGATTCCTGCAACCGTTCTCGATTCCCCACTTTCACGTCTACGGGTTCTCCCCCGATCACTCGAAATACTTGTAGAAGACTCGTCGCCGTGCCCCCCCAATCGGGCTTGCCGGAATCCCTCCCCCCATCGAGCACACCCCCCAAAGCCCCACAACCCTTCCGATAACCCGCTCCCGGTCCTCAGAACAACACCCGCAATCGATCCGCCACCAAACAAAGAGCCCCGGACCTTTCGATCCGGGGCTTCGTGTCTTTCAGAATCTCGGGGTTCAGGCTTTTGGCTTCAGGTCTTCACCCTCGGCCCTTCTTCCCGCATCAGACGCAGGGGAGGAAGAGGTTGTTGAAGAAGCAGTTGTAGTCACCCTCGTTGACACCGTTGTTGGTGCAGCCGGGGTTGGTCGCCAGCGGGTCGCCGTTGTCGCAGGCGATGTCGCAGGTGCCGCCCACGCCGGCGGGGCCCTGACCGGCTTGGAAGAAGAACCCTTCCGCGGCGAAGAAGGCGTTGTAGTCGCCCTCGTTGGGCCCAAGGTTGCTGTTGGTGCAGCCGGGGTTGGATGCCAACGGGTCGCCGTTGTCGCAGGCGATGTCGGCCGGGTTGCAGCCGGTGGGCGTCACCACCGGTGCGGGGATCTTCAGCAGGACTTGCCCGGTCGAGGTGGCCGTGAGCGACGGCCCGACGATCGCGGTGACCCAGAACGAGCCATCCGGGGCCAGCGCGCCGTCGTTGACGGAGAAGCTCTTGATCACGGCGTTGTCGTCGTCGATGCCGTTGTTGTTCAGGTCGGCCTTATCGCCCGAACGAGCGACCACCTCGGTCCCGTTGCGGACCAGCACGCGGATGTCGGCGGGCGCAGTAGGGGCGGTGGCGGTGAAGTTCGAGATGATGTAGTTGCTGCCGGGCCCGACGAGGACCGCGAAGCTGCGGTCGGTGACCCAGGTCTCGGTGTTGCCGGGGGTGATCGGGTCGCCGCCCTTGGTCAGGACGGAGGTGCCGTTCTTGATCAGACCGAAGAGCCCGTTGGTGCTGCGGGGAGAGGAATACCAATCGCCCGCGTGCGAGAGGAACGGGTTGGCTCCCGTGACGGCCACCGAGCCGCCGACCTCGACGGGCATCGGGTCGTTGAACTCGACGATCTTGGTGTTGTCCTTGATCGTCAGGGGGTTGTTGCTGCCGGAGAACTGCGTGCCACGGAGTGCCCACTGGCTGGCGTCGGGGGTTGTGACAAACGACGCGGCGCTGTGCACGAAGAGGTAGCCGAAGGACGCGCCGGCGACGGGCGTGCAGCCCTGCTGGTTCAGCAGGTCGGCGGCGGTCTCCGCAGAGTTGCGGTACGCGGCGCTGTAGTTGAAGCTGGAGAGCCCGCCGCTGCCAGCGTCGTTGATCAGCGTGGTCTGGAAGGCGACCTTGCCGTTCTCCTGCATCTGCAAGCCGGTGAAGGTGAAGAAGCTCGTGTTCGAAAGGGTGCCCGGGGCGGGCGTACCACCCGGGGCGTTGATGAGCCCGGGGAGCGGGTCATTGCTCTTGAGCACGACGGAGGTGCCGCCGGAGATGGTGTTCTTCAGCAGGACGAACTTGGGCGTGCCGGTGGTGACGCCCACGAAGGCGATGTCCCCGGCGTTGTTGATCGAGAGCTCGGTGAGGATAAGCCCGCGGCTGCTGCCGGTGCCGGTGTTCAGGTTGGGGAGCCCGCCGGGGAGGGCATCGCCCGCGCCGATGACGCGGGTCACGCCCGACTCGGTGCCGCGGAGGATGACGTAGTCGCCGCCGGCGTTGGTGCGTCGCATGAGCAGGGCCCACTTGGTGCCGTCGGGCGATGCGCGGAAGAGCAGGAAGGCGTTGGTGTTGCCCTGGTCAAAGGTGCCCCCGATGGGCGCGGGCACGGCGTTGGTCGGCGTGCCGCCGATGCTGGAATAGATCACCGGTCGGAGGGTTTGAGCCTGGGCCAACCCGGCGCCGAGGGTCAACAGCGAAATCGCCAGAGCGGTTTGAACAGTGCTTTTCATGTCGGTTCCTTCTTGCGATCAATCACGAGCGAAAAACAGCCTGAAAGGCTGATCAATCATGTTCGACACGGTCGGGCGGTTGGATCGCGCTTTTCCAGACTTCGGGTCAGATACGAGCGAAATCGGACCCCGCAAACCCGGTCCCCGGCCCCTCGATGGCTCCGCGAACGCGCGGCAAGACCCCTCCGCAGGGGTGCGCCACGAGCCCGGTCCGTGTGATCTCTTCATACTCTCCAGCGAGGCAGTACCAGACGATACCCCCGGAGCCCGGGGGGTGCCAACGGGTTTGCCCGAACTTCGGACAATCACCACCCTTATTCTAAAAGACCGAGGGATTACCCTCGGTCACAGAACCGTCGCGCCTCACGGGCAGGGCAGGAAGAAGGCGTTGAAGAACCCGTTGTAATCGCCCTCGTTGATCCCGTTGTTCGGGCCTTGTGGGGGTGTATTCCCGGCGTCGTCGGCGATGTCGCAGAACGAGCCGATCGCCGACGGACCCTGGCCCGCGAGGAAGAAGAAGCCCTCGGCGGAGAAGAAGGCGTTGTAGTCGCCCTCGTTCAGACCGGCGTTGGGCCCGCCCGGACCGAAGGGCGGCAGCGGCAGGCCCGCGTCGTCGGCGATGTCCGATGGGCACAATCGGCAGCCGCCGACGCGAAGTGCGCACAGGTCGACGATGGCGTACTCGTTCGCGTCGAGATTTGCGGCGGAGTTCGAGCCGCTTGTCACGCTGGCGGGGACTTGGAAGGCCGAGAGGAGAGCCGAGTTGTTGTTGGTGGGGTAGGGGGCGAAGGCGACGGCGATGGAGTTGGGGACGCTGCCGTACTTCTGGGCGAGGTCGATGGTGCCTTCGAGCCAGCCGCCGTTGGCGCCGGTGGCGTTCTGCACGGCGACGTTGGTGCCCGCGTCGAACCAGCTTGAGTATGAGCCGTCGTTTTCGTCGGCGAGGAAGGCGTCCCACCCCGCGACCTGACCGGCCTTTGCCCATGGCGCGGCGCGGAGCGTGCCCGGCGTGCGGGCGATGAGGATGAAGTGGTCGTTGCCTTCACCCGCGTCGGGGCAAGCGACGTAAAGCTTGCTGCCACGCAGGCCCACGCGGAGGGTGAGCGAGCCGTTCTGGGCGGCGACGATGGTGCCGCTGTCGAGCGAGCCGTCCATGATGTAGGGCTGCGGCGCGTTGGGGTCGGGCGTGACGGCGAAGTGCCAGTCGGAGCCGTTGTTGTTGTCCCAGACACCCGCGCCGTTGTTGAAGACCACATCGAGAACGGTCGCGTTGGTGGGGATGCTGACGGTGGCGGTCCAGGGGCTGGTTGTGTTTGCGCGGGTCATGAGCACGTCGGGGCTGATGACGGGCGACCAGGTGTTGAAGCCGTAGTGGAGGTAGACGCTTGAGGCGGAGGAGAGGATGCCCGTGCCGGGGGCGTAGGTGATGGTCGCGGACTGACCGGCGGTGGGCGTCGCGGGTGAAACGGTCGCGGAGGATGCGGTGGTGCCGCCACCGCCACCACCGCCGCCGCCGGTGGTGGTTGGTGTGGGGGGCACGCCGTTGGTGCCGTCACCGACGTAGACGTGCTGGATGTCGGACTTGCGGACGTTGCCCTTGGCATCCGTCGCTTGCACGTAGTAGTCGATCAGCACGGAGCGTTGGTTGTTGATGCGTGCGTAGTACTGATCGGCGATGTGCGTGGGGAGTTGATAGAGATCAATCGTCGGGTCGTTGAAGACGTTGGCCTTGGGGAAGGCGCGTTTGGTCATGACGACTTCTTGCCACGCGCCGACGCCCGGGCCGCCCGCGAAGGTTTCGTTGGTGTTGTCGCTGAGGGGGTTCTGCCCGTCGGCGTCGATGCGGTAGAGGAGTTTGACGTTGCCGTCGGGCACGCCCGAGACGTCGTGGATGAAGGTCCAGACGAAGAAGTCGCCGTCGGACTTGACCTGCTGATAACCCCATTGCGGGCCGAAGTTGATCGAGCCGGGGTTCCAGGGGTGGCGCTGGGGGACCCAGATGGTCGGGGCGGTTTTGTCGCTGGTGGTGCCCGTGCTGGGTGCGGCGTTCAGCAGCGGGTCGATGAGGCGGGCGGCGTTGTTGCAGGCGATGGTCTGCTTGACCTCGTGGTCCAGCGGCGTGCCGTAGTACATGAACCCGCTGTTCAACGATCCCATGAAGTAATGCCAGGCACGTTCCACGGCGTTGGTGCTCGCGTCGGGATAGAGAATCTTGCGGATGTTCACCGCGTTGCCCGGCGTGGCGAGCCAGATCTGCTCGGCGGTATCGACGCGGTTCTGCATCGCGGTGATGACGGCCCAGTTGTACGGATCGATGTGCCAGCCGTTCTCGATATCCACCTTGCCCGCGGAGTTGATGAGCGGCCAGTTCCAGTTGATGAACTGCGGCGCGCCGAAGTCGCCATCAGCGTTCACCCACGCGCCGTCCTCAACGTGCACAAAGTCGTTCGCGGGGACCGGATGGTCCGCAAGGTACCGCTGCACAACCGTGGGGACGTACCCGGCATTCGCGGCCTGCGCCACGCGGTTGGGCGTGGCTTCCATGTAGTACGAGTAGCCGCCGCCCCAGGCGTTGTCGCCGTCGTGCGCGAGGACGATGAGCATCGGGCGGCTGGGATTGTTCAGCGGGGTGAGCGCGTCGAACTCGGTGTTGCCCTGAGGTGAGTAGCCGTCTTTCCAACTGAGGCTCTGGCTCGAGGGCACGACGATGATGGAGCTTTCAACGCCGGTCTCGGGGTTGACGTACTTCGCGCGGCGCGGGGTCAGGGAGAAGGGCGCCGCCTCTGCGGGTGCGCAGCCGCGATCGATCGACAGGCGGTAGTACGCGCCGCTCCCCTGCGCGGGGTTGATCTGGTCGGCTTTGTTGGGTGGGTCGCAGTTGATGCCGCCGGAGCCGAAGACGACGGGGAAGTCGGCGCACGCCCGGCTGATCTTCTCGGCGCTGACGATCGACCACTGCACGCCCTCGCTCTGCAGCACGGGGATCATGCGCGTACTGAAGGCCATCTCGCTGGGGAAGAAGCCCTGACTCATCGGCTGCGCGGTCCCCCACGCGTCCGGATAGATCGACTTGTAGAGCTGGATCTGCTTGCGCATCGTTGATTCGTCGATCAGCGGCATCAGCGCGTGATGGAACGAGAAGAGGACGATGTCGGCGCGGGGCACCGCGGGGCCGCTGTACGTCAGCAGCGAGCGGGCGTTGCGCCAGGGGGTGGTCCACGAGGGGCTGTAGCCCAGTGCGGAGTTTGCGGAGAGGGATTGGATGTTCTCGATGAGCCCGCCGGAGAATGAGATCTGTGCGCCGGCCTCGGGTCGGCCGAAGGAGAAGGCGTTGATGCTGTCGTTGGGTCGCCATTGGTAGGCGTTGACTCGGTCGGCGAGGCCGAAGATCTCGCTGAGGTTGTTCATCGGGTGGACGCCGCCGCGGGAGAGGGACTCCCAGGCGCGCTCGTAGCGATCAACGCCCGAGGCCTGACGGTCGGGCCAGTAGATGGGTTGTTCGAGGTGCCAGAGGTAGGTGAAGTGGATCTTCTGCTGCGCCTGAGCGCCGGCGGCGAAGAGGCTCAGCAGCGCGGCGGCGGAGGTGATCGACAGCCGCAGTGCACGCTGGCGGCGGGCGCTGGATGCGGAACAGAGACGAGTCGGGGCGTAATGGTGCATGGTCGGTGCTCAACAAACAGGCAAACAGAGAATCGAACAAACCGCACAGGAACGAATGACACAGCGCGTACGGCAGATCGGCCGACCACAGAGACTACTCGCAACGAGCCGGAACGCCAACGGGAACGTCGGAAAAGAGAGCGCCCACCGGGGGAACCGGCGGGCGCTGCGGTGATCAACGGTGTTGATGAAGCGTGGCCGCGTTCGAGCAATCAGTTGCAGGGGAGGAAGAAGGTGTTGAAGAAGAGGTTGTAGTCGCCCTCGTTGACGCCGTTGTTCGTGGCGGTGGTGGGGGTGTTGAGCTGCGTGCCGTCGTCGTAGGCGATGTCGCAGTAGTCACCGATGGAGGTGACGCCGCCGGCGGCCTGATTGAAGAACCCGGAGGCGGCGAAGAAGGCGTTGTAATCGCCCTCGTTCACGCCGGTGTTGCCGGCGGTGGAGCCGGGGAGGTTGCGGGGCGTGCCGTCGTCGAGGGCGATATCCGCGGGGCAGGAGGCGGGCGGGGTGATGAGCGTGAGGAAGCGGTTCACGGCGCTGTCGGCACGGACGAGGCCGTTGCCGTAGAGATCGTCCTTCCCGACGGTGCCCAGATCCTCGGCGGTCTCTTCGATGGCCTGGCGGATCTGCGCCGGGGTGTACGAGAGGTTGCCCGCGGCGCCGATGAGCAGCGCGCCGACGCCCGCGACGTGGGGCGTGGCCATCGAGGTGCCGCTGAACGAGGCATAGGTCGAGCCCGAGGCGGTGTTGGTGATGGTGGTGAAGAAGGGCGGGCTGGCGTTCTGGAGTTCATCGCCCGAGGCCTGCGACACCGCCACGACGGGGATGTTGACGGTCTGGTTGAGCGTGCCGCCGAAGCTGCCGGTGGTGTTGTTGGAGATGATCACGCCGATGGCACCGGCGGCGATGGCGTTGTTGACCTTGACCTGGAAGGTGAGGTTGACGCCCTGCGGGGTTGTGCCGCCGCGGCGGATGTGGGCGATCTTGCCCGAAACCTCCGCGGGGAAGTCGGTGGTGTTGCCCACGCCGCAGTGGATGGCCTGCGCCGCGACGACGCCCGTGGCGCTGCCGGTCAGCGGGGTGACGGTGCGGAGGGTGCCGTTCCACTCGGCCGTGGTGCTGGTGGTGGTGACGGAGGTGCTGACGGTGGAGAGAACGTTCACGCCCGGGGCGGAGATATCCACGTGAGGCCCGAAGCTGCTGGTCGAGGCGCGGACCTTGCTGCTGTTGACCGAGGCGACGCAGAAGACCGAGTCGTAGGCGCCGGGGTAGTTCGGCGTGCTGGTGCCGCCGTTGCCCGCGGCGGCGACGACGAAGACGCCCGCGTTGACCGCGGCCTGGCAGGCGTCGGAGAACGACTGGTTGAAGGCCGTGCCGCCGAGGGACATGCTGATGACCTTGGCCTGGTTGGCCTGGGCCCATTGCACACCGCTGATGATGCCGCTGGTGGGGCCCGAGCCGCTGTCGGCGAGGACCTTGCCGGTCATGAGGATGGCGTTGGGCGCCACGCCGATGACGCCGTCGGTGTTATCGATGGCCAGCACGGTGCCGGAGCAGTGGGTGCCGTGGTTGTTGTTGTCCTGCGCGGTCTGACCGGAGATGAAGCTCTGGCTGACGACGGGGTCGGGCAGGTCGGGGTGGTTGAAGTCGACACCGGTGTCAAGCACCGCGACGCGTACGGCGTTGCCGCGTGAGACGGGCCAGACCTGCGGCGCACGCACGAGGTCGATGCCGTAGGGACGCGTCTGCGCCATCGTGAAGCGGAAATAGTCGCGCTCGGCGTACATCACGCCGGCGGCTTTGCTCAGCGACGCGATCGCGGCGTCGACGGTGCCGGGCTCAACCCGCACGCACAACAGCCCGGGGACGATCTCGTAGCGGGTGAGAATTTCGAGCACACCGGCCTGATCGAGGGCCTGCTGCTGGGCTTTCTCGGTGAGCGAGGCATCAAAGCGGACGAGGACCTGCGAGGGGTGATAATCGCCGTCGCGGAGGACGGGCTCATCAACCGCGCCGCGCGCGGTGAGCATCGCGGTGGAGGCGTCGGGGTTCGAAGTCTTCGGGGCGGCGAGCGTCGAGCCCGCAAGGGTGAGCACGGAAAGACCGATGGCAAACGAAAAGAGCGGTGCGCGATGCTGCATGAGAACAAGCCTCCAGACAAATCGACGGTGATGGTGGGATCGGCGTGGTGGTGATACCAGAGAAATCGAAAAACAGTGCCTCGGTCGACAACCATGATCACGGGCAACCGAACGTCGCCCGTTTGCCTCGACGGCATAGCCGGGCAACGAGAAAGCCCGGTGGAAACCCCACGGCTTTATCAAGATACAGGGAAACCCGTGGTGGTGCAACCCTGACCCACGGCGATGCGTCCGGAAACACCCATCGGTTCCATGGTTTCTTTGTTTTCCGTATGCAAACGGATCGCAAACGAAGACCCGCTCAACGGCACCCACGCCGTGATCGAGGGGGGCGGATCTCGTGGCAAACAAAAAGCCCCGGACCTTTCGATCCGGGGCTTCGTGCTTTTCAGAATCTCGGGGTTCAGGCTTTCGGCTTCAGGTTTTCACCCTCAAACCTCGGCCCTCATCCCTCGGCCCTTCTTCCCGCATCAGACGCAGGGGAGGAAGAGGTTGTTGAAGAAGCAGTTGTAGTCGCCTTCGTTGACGCCGTTGTTGGTGCAGCCGGGGTTCTGGCTGAGCGGGTCGCCGTTGTCGCAGGCGATGTCGCAGAACCCGCCGACGCCCGCCAAGCCCTGGCCGGCCTGGAAGAAGAAGCCGTTGGCCGCGAAGAAGGCGTTGTAGTCACCCTCGTTCGGGCCGGTGGTGCTGTTGGTGCAGCCGGGGTTGCTCACCAGCGGATCACCCGTATCGCAGGCGATGTCGGCGGGGTTGCAGCCCGCGGTTGCGCCGCCGGTGACGGTGAACTTGACGAAGCGGATGTCGAAGGCACCGGCCTTGGTCACGACGACCGGGGTCGGCGTGCCGTTGTCGACGCTGAGCAGGAGGGTCAGGTCGCTGTTGGCGGTGGTGGAGCTGTTGATGAGCGTGCCGGGGAAGTCGGTCACCGCGCCACCGAAGTAGCTGTTGCCCGAAGCGGGCGAGGGCAGGTTGTTGCCCATGTTCCAGTTGGAGATGGCGATGTAGTAGGTGCCGGCGCTGAGGGTCTTCGTCGCCGAGCCCTGCAGCACGTTCCCGGTGATGTCGTCGTCCGAGGCGAAGTCAGCGATCGGGTTGAGGTTCTGGTCATAGACCCAGAAGTCGGTGTCGGTGGTGGACGAGCCGACGGTCGAAACCGTCACGGCACCCGCCGCCAGCGAGACGCCCGACTCGACCGGGGTCACGGGGGTGGACTGGTACTCGAGGCGGTAGTCACCGGCCGAGCCCGTCACGCCCGCGACGCGGACGTACATGCGGCGGGCGTTGGCGCTGGCGTCGTTGCCCAGCGTGAACCACTGAACAAACCGCGCCGGCGAGGTGGTCGCGGAGAAGGTCTGCAGCGTGGTGTCGGTGGTGCCGACGACGCCCGGGCCCGTGCCGGTCTGGTTCAGACCACGCAGGGTGACGGTGTTGGTCGGGGTGCTGGAGGTGTAGAGGATGCGGTTCTGGAGGATCTGACCCGCGGCCGGGGTGACGCCCTGGACGAGGTAGTAGTCAAAGGAAGTTGCGCCGGTCCCAGTACCGGTGCCGGTGCTGACGCCGCAGATCGCGTCACCGTTGTTCATCGTGAACAGGTTGGCCTGGGCCTTGGTGTCGTTGGGCTCGGTCTCACCCTGACCGGTGCAACCCGTGGGGGCGTTGACGGTGCCGGTCTGGATGTTGACCTTCAGGTCGCCGGGGTTGGCGGTGGCGTCGGGTGAGCCGGAGAAGACGTTGAACCCGCGGTAGAAGCGGGTCAGGGGGCTGGTGAAGTCGTCACCGAGACCCGCGATAGCGAGGTAGCAGTCGCCGGCGGGCAGAATGCCGTCACGGCCGTCGCTGGCAACGCCCGAACCCACGGCCGCGCGGGGCGTGGACGAACCGCCGAAGCTCAGCGCCGACAGGAAGCCGCTGCCGTCATCGTCGTCGCTGGCGATGATCGCGCCGTCCGGGCCGTACATGATGATGAACGAGTCGCCGTCGGGAGCGATGGCGGTGTTCTCAAGGTTGATGTCGAGGAAGCGGCCGTTCGGAACCGTCACGCCGCCCGAGGGAACCGTGATCTTCATCCACGTCACGGTGTTCGCGGCCAGATCGCCCGAGACCGTGTAGTTGTTGTAAGGCTGGGCCAAACCGGGGAAGGCCACGGTCTGCGACATCGTGAAGGCCGGGGGAGCGATCGCGCCGGTGGTCAGCGAGATGCTGATGTTGGACCAGAAGGCGTCCGAGCCGGCGAAGGTCTGCTGGGTGCCCAGGAAGAGCGGGTTGCCGCCGGTGTAGGTCGGGTTCAGCGCCACGGCCCACTGCATACCTGTGCGGGGGTCGCCATCGCCGTACGAGCCGAACGCAACGCCCGGGTTGGCGTACTGCGTCGCGCCGGCGAAGGTCGCCTGGTTCAGCAGCGCCCAGACGGCTTCGTTGGTGTACGGATCACCCGCACCCGCCAGCCAGTCCATGGACATGGTCATCTTGGTATAGGTGCCCGCGGGAATCCCCGCGCCGTTGAGGTCCTGCGTGGTGATCGCGGCCGTCACGTTGATCGGACCCGGGATCGTGATGTTCTGGGCCTGAGCGGCCGAAACGGCCAGGCCGGCGAACGCGAGCAGGGCAGCAGTGCGAATCTTCATCTTGACAACTCCTGGAAAATGGTTGCGTGTTTGACGAATGTCCGTCATTCCGTAAAAAACCGGGGATACTCCGCACAAATCGCCCACGTTCCGGGCGACCCGTACGGAACATCCCCACGACGATCCTTTAATCTACGTGAAAACGGATAGACTGCAACCGGAAACTCCTTGTTCGTCAAGGGTTTCCACATAACCACCCCCCATAATTCCCCGCAGCGACCACACATAGACCGTACGGATTGCGTACGCCATCGGCGCCTGAACATCACCAGGTTTCCGCGTGTCTCTGCCACTCCCCGCGCCAAAACCCGGTCATTCACGGGCAGGGCAGGAACAGTGAGTTAAAGAACGCGTTGTAGTCCCCTTCGTTCACGCCGTTGTTCGCGGCCAGTGACTGACCGAACGGCGGCAGCGGCTCCCCATCGTCAAAGGCGATATCCGCGACCGGCCCGCCCGCGAAGAACCCCTCGGCGCTGAAGAACGCGTTGTAGTCCCCTTCGTTGACCCCGCTGTTGCTCAGCGCTGAGGGCAGCGGGTTCCCCGCGTCGTCGGCGATATCCGCGGGCGAGCACCGCGAAACCTGCGTGACCCTCCGAATCGCGATCTGGGCAACGGTCTCCGAAGCCTGCAACCAAGGCGACCCGGGGCGCGAGAGCACGATGTACACCTTCGTCCCCCCGGACAAGAACGGCACGACCTTTGCTCGCCCGGTCACGCCGCCGCACGATTCACTCGTGCCGCCGTCGCTGCAGACCAGCAGCGGTTGCTGGGGGCTTTCACACACGTCGGTGAAGACTTGCAGTCGAGTGCGGAGCAGGTTGCCATCGGGGGCGTCGGTTGCGCAGGTCGAGAACTCGTAACTGCCGCTGGACTGGGGTGTGAAGGCGTACCACAACGAGTAGAACGATTCGCCCTCGCCGCAGGCCAGCATCGGCGCGCGAGTGGCTTGGGCCGAGACGATCGAACGCGTGTCGGTCCACCTTTGCCCGGATTCGATCTCCGCCGGGGGCACGACCAGTGCGCTGCCGCAAGTTTGGTTCAGCGGCGGCGGCGGCAGCGGCTGGACCAGATCGACCGCGACGGTCAGCCGATCCCACGTTCCCGACGCGATGGCCTCGGGCTGGGCGAAGCTCTCGATCCCGGCAGCGAGGCAATACGTCGTGCCGGCTTCGAGCGTGGCGAGCACATCTCCGCGCGTGTTCGACGTGCCGCAGCCCGAGTTTGCACACGCCACGGGGGAGAGCGTTTCGACGCTTCCCGCGCCGCTGGTGGACGAAGCGTAGACCGCGACGAACAGGGGGCGTGCGATCTGGCTGGCCGTGACCAGACTTTCGCACGGGGTGATCCGGTATGTGCCGCGTTTGCTGGGGGTGAAGCGGTACCACACCACCCGCCGCGGAACCGTGACACACGCCGGCACCGGCTCGTCGATGGTCAGGGCTGAGACGTTCGTCAGCGACACGGTCGTGCCCTGAACGGGAAAGCCGCCGGCGGGGACAGTGGGGTTGGGGATCTCGATTGCGCCCGAGGGCAGGTCGTATGTCGGCGGCACAACGGGCGAGAGCAGCGTCAAACTCGCGACCGACCACGTCGCGCTGCCGCTGAGCTGGCGATAGCACAGAAACAGCGGCGGCGCCTGCTCACCACGGATCACCGGCACGCCCATCGCGCCGATGCTGGTGAGCGATGCGGGTTGTCCGTCCGACCGCGAACCGCTGGACCACACGGAACTGGTCGGGGCGACATAGGCGAACGCGCTGCCGCCGGAGGGCACGAGCGTCCCGCCCGTGACCGCTTCGTTGGTGAGCATGAACCGCGCCCCGGCCGAGGTCGCGCCGCTGACGTTCGTCCAGGAGAGTTGCAATCGGTACGCCGCGTACCCGGTGCTTGCGGGCATCGCCGAGGTTGGTAACTGAACCGAGCGCCAGGTGCTGACGGCACTGAGCGTCCCTGTGGAGGGCAACGTCACCTGTGCATGCAAGCCCGAGCACATAAACAGCGATGCCGCCGCCGGGACGATCAGGCACGGAACGGCCGACACCTTCGCCCGCGCTGTGACGGATCGGCGAAGATCGCCAACAGAAGCAACCGAACACGCGGCCACGAACGAGCACTCCCACGAAAAGGGCACGCTTCACAACGTTGTAACCCGCCGATCGATCCGCGGTGAGTACCTCGACAAAGTACCAGAGCAAAGGCAGAGGCGCGACCGATGAGGCAACGAACCGACGAACCGACGAACCGATGAACCGACGGCAGAGCTCGGCGTCCGTGCCGGAGACTGGGGACGAATGAAAGGCTATAAAAAAACGCCGCCCGGGACAAGCCGGGCGGCGGTTGTGATGTTCAGGTGTTTGTTCGCAGTCGATCAGAAGGGGCGGGGACCACCGATGTCACGCCCGCCAAGACCGCCGAGCGTCCAGCGGTATCGGCCGTCCTGAAGCAGTGGCGAAGTATCCGGCCAAGGCACCAACGGGAACTCGTTGGGAGCGTACAGGATCGTCGCGGCGATGATCGTGTTGTTCGGGAGGAGATACCCGCCGAGATTCGCTTCGTGCGACTTGACGACTTGCGAAGAACCATCACCGAGGATCACCGTGGGTTTTGCGCGGAAATGCGTGAAGTACGTATCCACCTTGTTCTCGTGCCGATCGTACTCGTCGAAGATCCACACTTTCTGCGACGGGAACTTGATTTCAAAGCCTCGGCGCTTGCCGAGTTTGTAGCGTCCACCATCCGCGTTGTACGTGAAGAGGCGCTGATTTGAGTCTTGCCGAAACCGGCCCGCGGCCGTTTCACGGTTTGGTGTGTAGAACGCCGGAGTGAAGTTATAGCTTGAAGCGTACAACTGGTGAATGCCCAGCGACGGTGTCGCCGATGGATTGTCGATGAATCCTTGCTGACGGAAGTCATCCGGGCACACCAGTGTGGGCTCGGGCAGACGCTGCGCGATGTAGTCGTACAACGGGATGTGGCTGTATCGGATGTGAGGCACCCAACCACCCGGGACCGGGATTGTCATGTTCCGCGGCACACTCCGCAGCCGCATGATCGCAACCGCCTGAGCGCTCGCCGCGGCCAGATCGTCTCCGAAGTTTGTCGGAACGCCAGCCTGCGCCGCTTCAGGGCCCCACTTGCCGGGGCCTCCGAGTGCCGGAGCCGCCCAACTGAACCCCGATAAGGCATCCTTGAAGTCTGTCGCGTACGTCAGCTGCGCCACAGACAACTGGCGTTGCTGTGAAACACACTTCAACAGTTTCGCGTAACGACGCGTCTTGCTGAGCGCCGGCAGCAGAATGCTCACCAGCAGCGCGATGATCGCGATGACCACCAGCAGCTCGATGAGCGTGAACCCGAAACGACGTTCAGAACTTTTCCGCGACTGACTGAATGAACCGGTCATGGTCTTCTCCACAAACATGCGACCTTGCTTGCCGACGGTTCTGTGCGTCCTGCCTTTGGTGTAAAGCCGAGTAGTCCATACTTCGGCTATCGAACACTTCAAACCCTGCAAACCCTTCCAAAAACCCGCGATTGGACCTTGAGAATCCCTTGAACTAGAAGCCTTGGAACGGTATACGCCCGCCGAAGTCGATGCCCTTGAGCCCGCCGAGCGTCCAGCGGAAGCGTCCGTCCTGAGCGGTCGGGCGTGCGTCAGGCCAGGGGATGCCCTGCGCCGAGGAGTTGGCGTCGTACGTCACCACCGTCGGCGTGAAGAACCCGCCCGTGGGGAGCCAGTACCCACCCGTGTTCGCGTCGACCGTCGCGACGATCCGCACCGAGCCGTCGGCCACCGTCACCACGTTCCGCGCGTTGGGGTGTGTGAAGTACGCGTCCTTCGTGAAGTGCCGGTCGTACTCGTCGTAGAGCCAGATCTTCTGTGAAGGGAACTTGATGTCGGTGCTCTTCTTGCGTCCGAACTTATAGACGTTTGACGTCCCCTGCGCGAAGTTGAACGTGCCGTGCGTGCCGCCCTGACGCAGCCGCCCGCCGTCGCTGGTCTCACGGTCCGGCGCGTAGAACGTCGGCGTGTAAATAAAGCTCGACGAGTAAGGCAGACGCGTGTTCCCGTTGACGGACAACTGCGGGTTCTTCTGCCACTCCTGCCGCCGCCAGTCCTCCGGGCAGGTCAGCATCGGCTCGGGCAATCGACCCGCGAGATAATCCAGCAGCGGCAGGTGGCTGTAGAGAATGTGCGGGATCCAGTTCGCCTGGAAGGGAAAGGTGGGGTTCTGCGGCACGCTCCGCCGACGGATCATGTCCACCGCCTGCCACGACGCGGCGTTGAGATCGTCGGTGAACGTCTTGGGCGTCGTTGCCAACGCTTCCGCACCGACGCCCCCGCCACGCGTCCACGAGAAGCTCGGGATGCGGTCCTTGAAGTCGGTCACGTACGTAAACGCCGCGATGTTCAACTGGCGCTGATTGCTGGCGCACAGAAACTGCTTGGCGTTCTTGCGGGCTTTGGTGAGCGCCGGGAGCAGGATGCTCACCAGCAACGCGATGATCGCGATCACCACGAGCAGTTCGATGAGCGTGAACCCGCGGCGCGGACGACCCAATGATCTCGCGATCAGCATCAAGGGACTGTGTGTGTGCGTGCTCACGATCATGGACAATCCTCGGGCTGATCTTCGGCCGGGGTGATCAAACCAGTCATCGCCGCGCCGACGGAAAGACCGTCCACACACATCGCGCGTTCACCCAAAGGTCGATCCGGAAGCGAGCAGACCACGCTGAACACGCTCCCGCATCGACGCCGGGTGCGAAAAACCTCGAATGAGGCAATCAAATCGTACCACGATGTGAACCAACCCGCCAGAACAAAACCGAGGCCAAACGGTACGGGTTTCCCCGATGTTTGGGTGCCGTCGATCAGCAGCCCGGCCTGACAAGACCTGCTCCGGGCAATCAAACGCGTGTTTGAAGACTTCACATTTGGGCCAACAACCCGGATTTCTCGCGTGATCTGGCTTTAAAAGATCGATTTGAACCCCAACGCCCGGCGCATATCCGCGATCTGACCCGTATGGAACCCGTTGTGGAAGACCATCCGGATCACCAGCAGCCATGTCGGCAGTGGTGCCTGGCCCCAGGGCACGACTTTGTTGAGTTGTTCCTCACTGGCACCCCGGCAGGCGTTCGCCAGCCGATCGCAGGCGTTGTTGTAGATCTCCGTGCAGCGCTGAAGCGTGGGATAACGGTCGTGCCGCTCTTCGACCTTGCTTCCAAACGCCACCGCCTCGGCATCGAAGACGCCCTTATCCCGCGAGCCGGAGAACGAATCGCCCTTGACGAAGTCCGACGCGGGGAGTTCGGCGTTGCCGTCGATCATCCCCGCGACGCGGTGCATGGTCAGCGCCAAATGCCCCAGTGACCATGCGGCGTGGTTCGGCAGATCGGGCGTCTGACGGACGTGCGTCACGTCGTTGAACCCGGCGAGGTACCGACCAAGGAGCGTCTTGGTGCTCAGGACCGCCTCAGCCAACAGCTCGCCGCGGATCGTGCTTGTGCTCATGGACGACAGCGTAGCGGCTTCGTCATGCGCTCGGCACGCCCGTGCTCTCGCGCTCCGCACAACCATCAGTACACTCCACGTGCGAGGTGCACACGCATGATGAACAACCAAACCACGCCAACGCCGGAACGCACACACAGGCTGCGTTGCGGGCCAATTCAGTTTTCCCGCCGCTATGCGGGCCTGCTCGTGATGCTCGCGTTGACGCTCGCGCTTGCCGCCTGCGCACCGACACAGCAACCCACCTGGGCCATCGCGATCCACGGCGGCGCGGGCACCCTCAGCCAAAACGCCCCGCCCGAACAACTCCGCGCCTATCGCGAGGCCCTGCAAGCCGCTGTCGATCACGGCTCGCAGCGACTCGCCCGCGGCGACAGCGCGCTCGATGTCTGCGAGAGCGTCGTCCGCATGCTCGAAGACAACCCGCTCTTCAACGCCGGCAAGGGTGCGGCGTTCAACGAGAAGGGCGAGCACGAGCTCGACGCCTCGATCATGCACGGGCCCACGCTCCGCTGCGGCGCTGTCGCGGGCCTTCGCACGGTGAAGAACCCGATCTCGCTGGCGCGGCTGGTGATGGAGCGCACGCCGCATGTCTTGCTCATGGGCGACGGGGCGGAAGATTTCGCCGGCGCGATGGGCGTTGAACGCGTGCCCAACTCGTACTTCGATACGCCGCAGCGCCGCAAGATGCTGGACGAGCGGCTGGAGGAACTCCGCCGATCATCACCTCGAAGCGAGACGTCACCCACCGACAACCCGCGCAAAGACCTCCGCTACAGCACCGTCGGGTGCGTCGCGCTCGATCAACGCGGCGAGCTTGTTGCAGCCACCAGCACCGGCGGGCTGACCGCGAAAAAGTTCGGGCGCGTGGGCGACTCGCCCATCATCGGCGCGGGGACGTACGCCGACGACACCGCCGCGATCAGTTGCACCGGCACGGGCGAAGAGTTCATCCGTCACGGCGTCGCCCGCGCCGTCGCCCTCCGCATGAAACTCAAGGGCGAAACCCTCGCGCAAGCAACCCACGCCCTCATCCACACCACCCTGAAACCCGACGACGGCGGGCTCATCGCCGTCGACGCCCGCGGCAACATTTCCACGCCCTACTCCAGCGAGGGGATGTACCGCGCCTGGGCAACATCGCTCACACCCAGCATCGTCCGCATCTTCAAAGATCAGTAAGCCAACCGCGAACCACCCATGCCCACGCACGCACACATCCACGTGTTGATATCACGCCCGCTGCGCACGCTCCTCTGCACGCTGTGCGTGCTCTGCCCGGCTCTTCTCTCCGCTGGGTGCGCTCGCAGGGACACTGCTCACAACGCCAACGGGCACCTGCTGGTCATCGGCGGCGGTCTCGAACGCGACAACGCCCCGGTCTACCAACGCATCCTCGAACTCGCCAAAGCCGCTTCACCCGAGGACAAAGCCCGCGTCGTCATCGCCACGGCCGCCAGCGCCGACGAAGCCGCCAGCGAGAAGAGCGCCCGCGCCGCCTTCGCGCTCTACGACACAAAGGCCGTCATCGCGTGCATCACCCGCGATACACCAAGCGACGAAACGGTCTTGATCCTGTCTCGCGCGAACGCCATCTTCTTCACGGGTGGTGATCAGAAGCGCATCACCGCCCGCTACCGCCCCGATCCCGCCGCGGCGCCATCGCCCGAACTGCTCGCCTTCCGCGAACTGCTCAACCGCGGCGGCGTCATCGCGGGCACCAGCGCCGGGGCCGCCATGATGTCCGAGATCATGTTCCTGGGCGGGCGATCCATCGACGCGCTGGGCTATCCGCGTCAGAGCGCCAACGCCGCCGGTCGCTCCAACCAAACCGACGACCCCGACAACCCCGCCTCGCCCGACGAAGCTCCACCCGCAAAGGGGCCAAACATCGGTCCCGGCATGGGCTTCATCCGCACGCTCATCACCGATTCGCACTTCATCGAGCGCAACCGCGTCGGGCGTTTGGTCGCCGCACTTGAAGCCAGCAACCTCCGCCTGGGGCTGGGCGTGGCGGAGAACGCGTGTGTGCACATCAACCTGCGCACGGGCGAGATCGTCGGCATCTCCGCCGCGGCGTCGCAACTCATCGACATCGGCGCGATGCACCGCGAAGGCCCCGCCCGGCGCAACGCGCTCGCATTCACGCTCAACAAAGACACGCGCGTGAACATCAACGACGTGCTGCGTTCACCCGCCGCAAGCCAACCGCAGCGTGAACCGACGCAAGCCCAGCCGATCGACATCACCGCGGCCGTCCCAGATGCCCCTGAAAGCAATCGCGCCGAGCGCCGCTTGCTCTCGCTGCGACTCTTTGAGCGGGCGGCCTCCGCCTCTCCACGAACCGCGTTCAAACTCGTCCTCGACGGTTGGCAGATCACCGCCCGCCAAGCCGATCGAGCAGACACAAACAAACACACCTGGATCGCCTTCGATCTCGAACCCACCGCCGCCACACCCTCCACCGTCAGCGATGCACCGAAGCCCACGCCCACGAACGCGCGGTGAGCTCAGAGCAAGCCGCTCGGCGACAGCGGCTCCGGTGCGCTCGGCTTCGGCTTCCGCTCGTGCTCGGGCAACGACGGGTCCGCCTGGGGCTCGCCCGGCTTGGGTTTCGGGCTCATCGGCGCAACCGTGATCGGCGCGACGCCCGGTTCCGTTGTTATCGGCATCGCCTCAACGCCTCGATCGGGCTGAATCGCCGGGCCACCCGGCGCACTGATCGAGGTCGTCGCCGTCGCGGACTCGAGCTCACGAAGCCGCGGGGCGTGATCGTCCGGATCGGTCAAGCGCGGGTCGATCCGCCCTGTGCGCGAGTGGTGGTTGTCGCGATCGAAACCGACATGCTCCAGCGACCGGTGCACACCCACACCCACGATCACCGCGAGCATCACCCCCGCGGCGATCATCCCCACGCGACCGGCCTGCGCGATCTTCGCCGCATGCCGCGCCTGCTTCGCCGCCTCGAGCACAGCCGCCGGCGGCTCGTGATCAACCTCGTCGGGCCAGGCGCACCGCGCCCGCATCCCCAGTTCATCAAGCTGCTTCATCAACTGGTCATTCACGGCTGAACCCTTCCACGAGATTGATTTCCCCCCGCGCTCGCCCCCCCATTTCCACCGCCGCCGCTCCCGCCGTGGTCGTGCGCTCGACTCCCCGGGCCGATCGTGCGGATCACCGCCCGCGGCTCGCACAACTCCTCCGACGTTTCCCCACGCCCACCATCACGCCCGCCCGGCTCGAGCAACGCCTGCAACGCCCCGAGCGCACTTCGGTACCGCGAGGCCACCGTGCTCCGCGGCTCGTCCAACGCGTCGGCCATCTGATCAAACGTCAAACACGCAACGTGCTTCAGCACCAGCACCTCGCGCTGCTCGCCCGGCAGTTGCGACAACTTCAAACCCAGATCACCCAGCGAGACCCGCACCATCGAACCGCCCGACGCGCCGCCCTCTTCCGCACCGGCGCCATCCCCGCTGCGTCGCGCCATCTCTTCGCCCGCGGCACGCTGCCGCCGCCGCAGCCGCCCCTCCCCGCGCACCTGGTTGTACAGCTCGTTGCGCGCCACGCGCAGCAGCCACGCCCCGACCTGACGGACGTCGCCGACTTCGCGCTTGGTCAGGGCCATGACCTTCAAGAACACCTCCTGAGCCACGTCCTCCGCCTGATCGGCGCTGCCGCTGAGGACCAGCGCATACGACCGCACGCGCGAGCCCCACCGCGACCACAGCAACCGCGCCGAGGCCTCATCGCCCGCGTGCATCCGCAGCAGCAGTGTCCGGTCGTCAAACTGGTCCACGCTTCACAGGTCCTTCTGCATCCGTCCCACGCGGAAGGGCGAGAGAACTCGGATCGAGAACCGACCCGCCTTTTAGCTCGCCGCCGCACCACGCACACCCCTCGGCATAGAACCCCACTGGTTGAACAACACCGCCGGCACCCGTCCATACGGGCCGCACGCTGAATATTCGCCACGATCGCCCCCGGAACAACGAAAAACCGGTCTGATGCCCGTGAAGGCACCAGACCGGTTGAGGAGTCAGTTGGGTTCTGTCAGGTCGAAAGGCTTGATTCTGCGGGTTCAGGTCGTTCCCGCGCCCGCGGCGGCCGTGGGCTTCTCGCCTTCATTCTTCGTCCCCGAGGCCGGGGCGGTTGCGGGCGCTTCGTCCGAAACCGCGAAGAACAGGTGGTCCTGCTCCTTGCCCTCGGGATCGGTCTTCCGCGTGACGGTGACCTTCTGCCCGGTCTTGATGTCACCCTGCAACAGCATCTCGCTGAGCGTGTCTTCGAGGAACTGCCCCACCGCGCGACGCAGTGGGCGAGCGCCGAAGTCCGGGTTGTAACCCTTCTCGATCAGGAAGTCCTTCGCCTTCTGATCCAGCTCCAGCGTGATGCCCTGCAGCTTCACGCGGCTGATCACCTTCGCCGACTCGATGTCGACGATGTTGATCAGGTTCTCCTTCGTCAGCGGGCGGAAGACGATCACATCGTCGAGGCGGTTGATGAACTCCGGGCGGAAGAACCGCTCGATTTCCTTCATCAGCAGCGTCTTGATGTTCTCGAAGTTCTGGTCCGCGGTGCGGCTCACGCCGGTGCCGAAGCCGAACCCGCCGCCGCCCTTGATCAGGTCAGCGCCGATGTTGCTGGTCATGATCAGGATGCAGTTGCGGAAGTCGACGTTCCGCCCGAACGAGTCGGTCAGGCGCCCTTCTTCCATGATCTGCAGCAGCATGTTGAACACGTCCGGGTGGGCCTTCTCGACTTCGTCGAGCAGGATCACGCTGTACGGGCGACGGCGCACACGCTCGGTGAGCTGCCCGCCCTCCTCGTACCCGACGTACCCGGGGGGCGCGCCGACCAGACGAGAAACGTTGTGCTTCTCCATGTACTCGCTCATGTCCAGGGTGATGAGCGCTTCCTCATCGCCGAACATGAACTCCGCCAGGGCCTTCGCCACCAGCGTCTTACCAACGCCCGACGGGCCGCAGAAGATGAACGAACCCGCCGGCCGGCGCGGATCCTTCAGCCCCGCACGCGCACGCCGGATGCTCTTGCTGATGGCCTTGATCGCGTCGTCCTGCGACACGACCTTCTTGTGCAGTTCCTTCTCCAACTCCATCAGGCGCTGCGCCTCTTCCTTCTTCAGACGCTTCACCGGCACGCCGGTCATCTTGCTGATGACCTCGCTGATGACGTCCTCGTCCACCACGCCCGCCGCCTGCGTGGTCTTCTCGCGCCATTCCTTCTGGATCTGTTCCTTCTGCTTCTTCAACTGCTCGGCCTTGTCGCGCAGCTCCGCCGCACGCTCATAGTCCGCCGCCTTCACGCTCTCATCCTTCTCGATGGTGAGCTTCTCGATCTCCGCCTCAATATCCGCCAGGTTCGGCGGCTTGGTCATGCTCTTGATCCGCACCCGCGCACCCGCCTCGTCGATCGCGTCGATCGACTTGTCCGGCTGCACGCGCCCGGTGATGTACCGACCCGACAGCTCCACCGCCGCCACCAGGGCGTCGTCGGTGATCCGCACCTTGTGGTGCTGCTCGTACTTCTCGCGCAGACCCTTGAGGATCTCGATGGTCTGCTCGTTGTTGGGCGGGTCCACCGGGATGGGCTGGAACCGCCGGGCGAGCGCGTTGTCCTTCTCGATGTACTTGCGGTACTCGTCGAAGGTCGTGGCGCCGATGCACTGGATCTCGCCGCGCGCCAGCGCCGGCTTCAGCACGTTGCTCGCGTCGATAGCGCCCTCAGCGCCGCCCGCACCCACCAGCGTGTGCAGCTCGTCGATGAAGAGCATCACATTCTTCGCGCGACGAACCTCGTTCATCACCGCCTTGATGCGCTCCTCGAACTGCCCGCGGTACTTCGTCCCCGCGACCATCATCGCCAGGTCCAGCACCACCAGCCGACGGTCGTGCAAGATATCCGGCACGTCCCCCGCGATGATCCGCTGCGCCAGGCCTTCGACGATCGCGGTCTTGCCCACGCCCGCCTCGCCCAGCAGCACCGGGTTGTTCTTCGTCCGTCGGCACAGCACCTGCACCAGCCGCTCGATCTCCGTGGCGCGACCGATCACCGGGTCCAGCGTGCCCTCGCGCGCCAGCTCCGTCAGGTCGCGACCGAACGAATCCAGCGCCGGGGTCTTGCTCTTCCCCGCCGCACGTGCGCCCGAGCCGCCCTCAGACGAGGCGCTCTCGCCCGTGGGTCGCGACGACGAAGCCCCGCCCTCACGCGTGCCCGAGCCGGGCGCCGCGCCGCCGTCGTCCGTCTCAGTCCCGGCGCCGAGCAGGTTCAGAACCTCCTCGCGCACCTGGTCGAGCTTCAGACCCAGGTTCATCAGCACCTGCGCCGCCACGCCGTCGTGCTCGCGCAGCAGACCGAGCAAAAGGTGCTCGGTGCCGACATAGTTGTGGTTCAGATTCCGCGCTTCCTCGATGGCGTACTCGATCACCTTCTTCGCCCGCGGCGTCTGCGGCAGCTTGCCCATCGTGACCATCTCGGGCCCCGGCTTGACAAGCTTCTCAACCTCCAAACGCACCTTCCGCAGATCGATCTCAAGGTTCTTCAAGACGTTGGCACCAACGCCCGAGCCCTCTTTCACCAGACCCAGCAGGATGTGCTCGGTCCCGATGTACTCGTGGTTGAAGCGCTGCGCTTCCTGGTTCGCCAGGGCCATCACCTTGCGGGCACGGTCTGTAAATCGTTCGAACATCTTCCAACCTCCTTGCGAGTCGAACCGGACGCAGCGTATCCGCGCCTCGGCCCTGCCCGCGACCTTGAACCCCGCCGACGACGAACGATCACTCGTCCATCCGGAAAGGTCCTGACCCGCTCCGCCCACACACTCGGGGCTTCACGGGTCCCTGCGAGACTCTCCCAACAACCCATACGTGGGTACGTTGCCGGAAGGTCCTCCGATTCGCGTGATCTTCTCGGTCCATCAGGCTTTCGCCCATACACCGATCTTCACACAACTCGGACAAGAGATATCGGCAGCGATCGGCGTGCCGTTCGTCCGTTTCAGATATTTCCCCCTCCGCCGGCCCCCAAATCGCTGCGAAGGCTCATTTCTGCGCTCACAACGCCCCCCTAAGGCCCGCCAACCGCCTTACTCCGACCGATCGATCAGCCGCTTTGGACCCCCAACCACGGGGCACTGCCCGCCAACCTGCCAGATGGGCAGGCCGACCAACCGCCTCCAAACCCGACGGTTCCCGCCATTGGCCCGGTCAGAACGTGTTGGTGATATGTTGAAAACCCCGAACGCCCGAACCGCTCATGTGGTTGTGGTGGATGTGCAACATCTGCTCGGTGATGTTCGACAACCCGTCCCCATCATCATCCTCGCACATCTTCGAATCTACCCGCGGCAGCTTTGACCCGTCGTTGTTCCCGCCCGCGGTCATCGCCACAAGCGTCACCGCACGCACAGGCGCGATCGTCAGCGCCGGGCCATCGAAATCAAACTCGATCCGATCCTCCGCGAAGACCCGCATCGGCACGCGCAGCACCATCGGCTTCAACACCGACCGCTCCAACATCACCCCCAACCCCTTCACGCGCCCGCGCGCCGTGACGTTCAACTCCAACTCCGCCCTGCCCGTCTTCGGGTCGATCAGCACAAAGCTCGGCATCGTCTCCCCCACCGTCTCCAATCTCACCCTGATCGAATCACCATCCAGCCAGCCGGCAAAGCTCGTCACCCGCATCCTTCGCAGCCCGCCCTCGTACGCGATCGTGCGATCAAACGTGATCGAGAAATCGCCCGTCAGCCGCTGCGACGCCGATGCCGACCGAAAAACCAACTGCACGGGACGCTCGCTCTTCAGCGTGACCTCCTTCGCCCAATCGCCCGCCGGCGCGTTCTTGTCGATCATCTCGCCCGCGAACCTCAACTCATCCTCCGTCGAAAACACCGGCAGCGTGTTGCACGCCCGCCCGTTCTCATTCACCACGCGGTTCTGCGCGGGCAACGCGGAATAGAACCACGTCGCCGCCTCATCGAACTTCTCCTGTCGGCCGTACCCCCGCGCCGCCAACAATGCCGTCATCGCGAAGTTCACCTGCTCAGACTGACGGTTGGCCTCCTGCATCGCCGCGACGCGCTGCGCCTCGGGCTGCTCGCAGACGCGCTCGAACTGCATGACGATGCTGGCGCCGGACATCTGCGCGCAGCGCACAACCGTGTCCTCGCGTGCCCCGTTCGTGCCGCACGCGCCCAGCGTCAGCATCGAGCCGAGCAAAGCCACCACCACCACCGCCGCACGCATCGCCGTTCGCATCGTCTACCCTCCCGATACAGACCGCACCGTTTGTTGTTCACCTCACACGAGCATCATCGCGTATGCCGAAACCTTCCGCAAGCCCCGCCGCCACCACCGCTCCCGCCCAAAGCCCCGCCCGGCGGCCGCTGAAACTCGCCCTCCGCCTCTTCCTCCTCCTGCTCATCACCTACACCGTCTGGTGCGTGATCGTCTACGTCAAGCAAGATTCGCTCATCTTCCCACGCTCCGCCATCGCCCCCGTCTCACCCCAGGACGAACAACCCCAGATCGGCGAACAACTCCTCAGCCTCTCCCGCGACGGCACGCCGCTGTGCGTCATCCTCTGGATGCCCGCTGACCTCTCCCGAAAATCCTCCCTCGCCCCCGGACAGAAACCCCTCCCCGCCCTCATCTACATCCACGGCAACGCCGAACGCATCGAACACGTCCGCGCCGCCGCTCTCACCGACCCCTACAAAAACCTCGGCTTCGCCGTCGCCACGCTCGAATACCGCGGCTACTCGCCCCTCGCGCCGGGCGAACCGTCACAAGACGACATCACCCGCGACCTCGTCACCCTCTACGACGCTCTCGCCAGCGACCCACGCATCGACCCCAGCCGCATCGTCTTCCACGGCCGCTCCCTCGGCGGCGGTTTCGCCTGCGATCTCGCACGCTACCGCTCACCCGCCGCCCTCGTCCTCGAAAGCACCTTCACCTCCATCGCCTCCTTCAGCTCACGCATGGGCGTGCCCAGCTTCCTCTGCAAACACCCGCTCCGCAACGACGAAGTCCTCCCCACACTCAGCGCCCCCGTGCTCATCATGCACACCACCAGCGACACACTCATCCCCATCAGCCACGCCCGCACATTGAAAAGCCTCACCAAAGACGCCGAGCTCATCGAAATGCCCGGCGGCCACAGCGAATGCCCCGCCGACTTCGACGCATACACCGCCGCGATCACGAACTTCCTGAAGAAGCACGGCTACGGCAAGTAAACCACTCAGAGCCGTCGGCTTCAGCCGACGGTGGTCTTTCTCGTCATCCCAGTTGTGCGGATGACACACTCAGACGATCCCTCGACTGAAGTCGGATGTGAACGATTCAGATCCCTCGACTGAAGTCGAGGGCTCTGAGGATTCACCCCGCCAGCGCATCGCGCCCCGGATCGATCCCAAGCTGCCTCATCTTCTTGTACAGCGTCGTGCGGTTGATTCCCAGTTTCTCCGCCGCCTTCATCTTGTTGTTCCCCGAGGCACGCAGCGCCTCGAGAATGATCCGCTTCTCCGGCTCGCGCAGCGCATCCTCCAGCGTCGCGCCCGCTACCGCCGCCGGTGCTGTCGTTACCACCGACGAACTCGCGCCCGCCGTTGCACCAGCACCCGCCGCCGCCGAACCCATGCTCCCCGGCGCACCCATCGGCGCAAAGACCAACCCGCCCCCGCCCACAACCTGCGGCGGCAGATCCTCCACCGTCACCGTGGGCCTCCGCGCCAGCACCACCGCTCGCTCGATGATGTTCCCAAGCTCGCGCACATTCCCCGGGAACGCGTACCGCCGGAGCGCATCCATCGCCCCCGCGTCGATCCCCGTCACCACACGCCCGACCGCCGCACTGTGCATCTTCAGGAAATGCTCCGCCAGCATCGGGATATCGCTCACCCGCTCACGCAGCGGCGGGAGCTCGATCTTCACCACGTTGATCCGGTAGTACAAATCCTGCCGAAAACGCCCCGCCGCGACCAAGTCCTCCAAAGGCTGGTTGCTCGCAAGGATCACCCGGCAATCCACCTCCACCGTCTGATTGCTCCCCACCGGCTCAAACTTCCGCTCCTGCAAAACCCGCAGCAGCTTGAGCTGCATCCCCGGGCTGGCGCTGTTGATCTCGTCAAGAAAAATCGTCCCGCCGTCCGCCGCGAGAAACTTCCCCACCTTGTCCGCGTGCGCGCCGGTGAAGCTCCCCTTCACATGCCCGAACAGCTCGCTCTCCAGCAGCGTCTCCGGGATGCTCCCGCACGCCAACTCCACAAACGGCTTGCTCGCCCTGGGCGATCGATGATGGATCGCGTGCGCGATCAGGCTCTTGCCCGTGCCGCTCTCGCCGGTCATCAAGACCGTCGTCTTCGTCGGCGCCACCGCCTCGATCAGGTCGTAGATCCGGGTCATCCGCGCGTCGGAGCCGATGATCGCATCCAAGCCGAACTTGCTCTGCAGCCGCTGCTTCAGTTCGCGGTTCTCTTCCTGCAGCGCGTGCTGCCGCAGCGCACGTTCAAGGGCGATCCGCAGCTCGCTGTCGATCACGGGCTTGGTGAGATAATCCGCCGCACCCAGTCGCACCGCCTTCACCGCGTTCTCGATCGTGCCGTAGCCCGTGAGCATGAGCACCACCGTGCTGGGGTGCTTTTCGCTGATCTGCTGCAGCAGTTGCATGCCGTCCATCGTGGGCATCGCCACATCGCTGATGACCACCGCGAACGGTCGGCGTGCCTGCGCTGCCCCGCCGCCGCTCTCCGCCATCGCCAGGGCCTGCAGCGCTTCCTGCCCGTCAAGGGCCGTACTCGCTTCGAGCCCCTCAGCACGCAGAAACTCCGCCATCGACTCCGCCACGATCGGGTCGTCGTCCACCACCAGCACACGGTGCCGCTTCTCCGCGCCCGCATTCTCCGTGAGTTTCAGACTCATGCGCCCGCCCCCCGTTCACCCATGGTCCTCTTCGATCCCTCCTCAGCCGCATTCAGCCCCGTCCCCGGCGCGATCCGTTCCACCGGCAGCGTCACCCGCAGACATGCCCCCCGCGCCCCGGCGCCTTCATTATCAAACAACTCCAGCGTTCCCCGGCACTTCTCGACCAACTCACGCACCAACGCCAGCCCGATCCCCAGATGCCCCGGCTTTGTGCTCACGCCGCGAACGCCCTGCGCACCAAGCCCACGCTTCAGCCCAAGCCCCGGCCCGTCATCAACCACGCGCAGCACCACCCTCGGCCCGGCACCCGTCTGCTCGATCTTCCCCTCCACCATCACCCGCGAGCCCGCCATCTTCGTTCCGCCGCCGCTCATCGCGCGACGCTGCAGCGCAATCGCCTCCACCGCGTTCCGCACCGCGTTCACCACCACCGAGTACACGCACATCGGCGCGGCCGTATCGAGCGCTTCATCCAGATGCACCTCAAGCCTCACCGAGTTCTCCGTCGCCATCGGCTCCATGATCGCCGACGCGAAGTGCACCGCCTCGCTCATGCTCCCCGGTGCCTCACCGATCCCCAGCCTCGACCGCGTGGTGCTCATCGCGCTCCCCGCCGCCGCGGCACTGCTCAGCGCCTGGCTCATCTGCTCCAGCGCCGCGCGCACGATCCCCAGCCGCCGCTGCACATCGCCCACGCGCGACACGTCCGAGACGATCGCCCCCAGATCACTCCCCGCCAGCGAGACCTGCCGAAGGCTCGCATCCAGCAGATTCGAAAGCTCGTGCACCAACCCCGTCAGCCGATCCGCGACACACGCCGGATCGCTCTTCGAGACCGCCGAGTGCTTCAGCGAGCCCGTCAGCGCACTGACGCGCACCACCCCCGGGTGGCGCTGCCCGCGCTGCCGCGCATCGTTCTGCTCTTTGTCGCCGCCGCCACCACCGTTGGGCGGGCGCGCTCCGTCTTCCGGGACGTTCATGCCCCTTCCATCGTCACGAGCACGCACCACCTTCAGCCCCGCTGTGGCTTTTCGGCAACATCCGCCGCTCTTCACACACGCCCAACCCGATCGCACACCTGACACGCGCACTCATCAACATCACCGTCGCCGCCGATCTGTCGATCGATCGCCACAGTCCCGCGCAGGAGCACCGCCAACCCGCCGCAAATCTGTCCTCGTTCGTCAACACCCGCACCACGCCGCGGCGATTCCCCACGGGCTCACCCCTTGGGCGAGATCGGCGCGTGATACTGCGGCGCGTCGTCGCGATCAAACATCCCATAGTCCCGGCTCACCGCGATCACGCGCATCTCCCGCGCGCCGCCCAGACGAAGCTCACTCAACACACCCGCCGCCTGCTCAAAGGTCGTCTCCACCGTCGCCATCGTCTTCCCCGGCTCATACATGCTGTCGTACCAGACCCAGGGCACCACCTCCGCCGGTGATCCCACACCCCCCGCACCAGTACTGCCCGAACCGGACGCCGCCGCCGAGTGCCGTGTCCCGCTCCCCAGCAACGTCGTCGGCGGGCGAATAAACCGCCCCGCCGGGCCCGCCCCCAGCGCCAAATACCGCCGCGGCGCCGGATCACCAAACTTCTCCGCCGGCACAACCTCCGCCCCCTCGCTGATCACCCGCCCCACCGTCAAGCGATAGTCCCGCAACATCTCCGACCGCGCCTTGATCTGCGTGGTGTGGTGCAGGTGATTCGCCCGGTACGTCGCAATCGCCCGCTCATCCTTCCAGAACGAAATGACCAGGAACTTCCCCGCCGGCGCACGCGAGGCAAACCGCTCCGTCGAGATGAACCCCGGGATCTGCTGCACCTGCGAACGCATCGCCCGCAACGTCGCGGAATACTCCGTCAAACGCTCCGGGACTGGTGTCAGCTCAAACATCACCGCGAACATGCTCAGCAACTCCCCCGGCCAAAGCACCGGGCATCTTCGTCCCCACACCCTCACCCATCCACCCCCCACCCCCGACCCCACGC
>JACVCS010000126.1 GCA_016741915.1 Phycisphaerales bacterium
GAACAGGCCACCCGCCATGCAGACTGCGCCGAGCCACAATGATGGTCCTCAGACGGTTGTGCTGACCGCCGCCGCGGTGGTGGACGCCTCGGGCTCGGCCCACGCACCCGGGGCCCTGGTCATCCAAGCCGACCGGTTGAACGGCCTGTGGTGCGCTCGGGGAATCGACCCGTCCACCCCCCAAGGCCCCGGGGCCCTGAAGAGCGACGACTGGTCGAACCTCCGCGTCCTCGCGATCGGCACCCCGGAGCAGGTGCTCTCGCGAGCGGAGTTTCAGAAGCTTCGCAGGCTGGATTTTCCGACCGCCGTGCTGGTCCCGGGGCTGGTCAACGCCCACACGCACCTCGACCTGACGCACATCGGCCCGCGGACGATCGACCGCGATCAGGGGTTCGTGGGGTTTGCGCAGATTGTCGTCCCCAACCGCAAACGCGACGAATCGGGGGTGCGGGGGAGTGTGCGTGCCGGGATCGACAAGTCGATCCGGGGCGGGTGCGTGGCGGTGGGGGATATCGCGGGGTTCCTGCCGCCGACGCCCAACCGCTGGGGGCTGGAGGAGATGCGGACGTCGCCCCTGATGGGGGTGTCGTTTCTGGAGTTTTTCGCGATGGCCAAGGGGCAGGCGGAGGCTTTGGAGGGGAAGTTTGCGCCGTTGCTTGGGGAGGCGGGCGAAGCTTCTGAAAGCCCGGGTTTGGGCGCGCGAGTGCGGGCGGGGCTTTCGCCGCACGCGCCGTACAGCGTTGGGGGCCCGGGGTATGACTGGGCGATGGGGAAAGCCATGGCGCTGGGGATCCCCATCAGCACGCACCTAGCGGAATCGGTCGATGAGCGAAGGGCGGTGGTCGATGGCGAGGGCCCGATGATCGAGTTCCTGCGTTCGCTGAACCTCTACGACGAGATGGCCAAGTCGTGGCTGGGTCACGGCGTGCGCACAAGCGTGTCCAGACTGAGCGGGCAGCTTGCAAAGCGGTACCGCGGGCTCTCGGTTGTGCACCTGAACGATGTGCGCGAGGGGGATCTGGAGCTTCTGAAAGACTCCGGCGCGACGGTGATCTACTGCCCGCGTTCGTCGCGGTCGTTCGGGGCGGCGCTGGACTTCGGCCCGCACCGCTACCGCGAGATGCTGGCGATGGGAATCCCGGTGGCGCTGGGGACGGATTCGATCATCAATCTGGATCGGCTCGCGGAGGGTGAGCGTGGGCGCATCAGTGTGATTGATGAGATGAGCCTCCTGCTGAACGAAATGGATGACGCGGGGCCTGACGACGCGGTGGCGGTGCTGCGGATGGGCACCGAGTTCGGGGCGCGGGCGCTGGGGTTGGATGAGCGATTGTTCCGGTTTATGCCCGAGGATGAGAGTGCGGGTGTGGTTGCGGTGGAACTCGACGGCGTGAAGGCCGGTGAAACAACCGACGCGCAACGGTTGTTGCTGCGGGGGCTTCGAACGCCTGTTTCAGCGAGAATTCTCGCGATGGGCAACGCGGAGTTCGGGGTTCGCGGCTGAAGGTGGGTCTAAACTTCTTCGCCCAAACTCGTGGGACCAGGACGGGTCGAATCGGCCGGTTGGAGAGGGGGAGGCGAGCGTGCCGAGTGTGTGTGGGGGGGAGGGGGGGCGGGGGGTTTCGGAAGGAACCGAGATTTGAGCGCCAAGTGGGTTCGAGCGAAACAGTGGGACAATGAGCACCTCACCGGGGCGCTGCTGCCCTTGAAATGGGCGCTGTGGGCGTTGTCGTCGATCACGCTGGCGGTGATCCTGCTTGTGCTCGTGACGATCTACGGCGTGCTGGCCAGTGTGCCCATCGGGCTGGTGGCGTTGGCGCCGACGTACCTGTTTTACGGCTCGGTGGTGGTGCTGATGCTGCTGGCGGGGGCGGCGCTCCCGGCGTGGCTCGGCAGCGTGGTGACGCGGCTCACGGTTGGTGGCAAAGCTGGAGGTTGGGTTGCGGGGGTGTTGATCTTTGTTGGCGCGGGCGTGGGTGTGCTGTGGGCGTGGGGGGCGTATGTGTGGCCCTTGCTGCGGTACAACAGCGCCACGGGTGAGGGCGTGCGGTTCTTTGCGGAGTTCTGCAAGAAGTACGAGGCGCTGCCGATGCGGCGGCTGCCGGGCATGGAGATGAGCGAGCTGGAGTTTTACGCGTGGTGGCCGCTGACGCTGGTGCTGTGGCTCTTTGTGGTGAACATGGTGGTGGCGACGATCCGGCGGATCGAGTTCAAGTTTGAGAACATCGGCGTATTGACGGTGCACACGGGGATCGTGGTGGTGGCGCTGGGGAGCGCGTATTACGCGAGTGCGAAGCGTGAGGGCGATGTGCTGCTGCGTGCCGGCGAGCCGGACTCGAAGACGGGGGAGATGACCACGGGCGATCCGGAGAGTTCGTTCTACGACAACACGCGGGTGGTGTTGAACCTGGCGCAGGGGCGCGGGGTTGAGCAGTGGCTGATCGAGGAGCTGCCTCGGTACAACGATTACAACCTGGGTGCGGCGGGGCCTGTGGTGCCGCTGTCTCAGACAGAGCTTCGGGAGTGGCAGGCCGCGGGGGGGATGGATGGCGGGCGGACGCTGCGGATCGAGGTGAACCCGCCGCGGGTCCCGGAGAAGTTCACGAGGCGCGTGGACCCGGATATCCGGGCGCGGGTGGTGGGGTACGCGGCGTTCTGCGACATGAAGGACGCGTGGGTGATGCGGCCTGCTGGCGAGAGCGGCACCGTGTCGCTGCGGACGTTGGAGTTGCTGGCGCTGAACGGGCCTGATGATCCGGGGTCGAAGGGGAGCCGGGTGGTGGATTCGATGGGGTTTGTGCCGGGCTCGGCGGTGGACCGGGTGCAGCGGCGCGGGGATGCGCGGACGCCGGTGGTCTTTCAGTACACGCGGGGGATGAGCGACGATCGGTTGAAGGAGTTGGGGGCAGTCTTGCCGGGCAACGCGATGTGGGGGTTGATCGTTGAGATCCCGGAGTTGAAGATCGCGCGGACGTACCCGGTGCAGCGTGGGCAGCGGCTGAAGATTGATCGCGAGGACGGGGTGACGGCGTACGAGATCGTGGTGGATGATCTGCTGCCCGAGCCGCCGCTGCGGGTGATTACGCCGGGGTTTGAGGGCGTGAGCAGCAGCGTGGCGATCGTGCGGGTTGAGCCGAAGGCGGGGGCGGCGAAGGGTGGTGGGGGGGGTGCATCGGCGCCGACGAAGTCGTTCACGCGGTATGTCTACACGCTCTATCCGGAGCTGAATCAGGATCTTTCGTCGGAGGAACTCAACGAGCGCGGCATGCCCAAGCGCTCGGCGGCGGATGCGCGGATCAAGCTCACGCTGGTGGATGCCTCGGGCGGGTCGATCTTTATTGATGAGCGTGTGGAAGGGAATGGGGCGGGGACGGCGCGGGTGCTCGTGCGGCTGCCGGGGCGGGAGCCGGTGTTGACCGACGGCGTGGTGGAGGGGCAGGTGGTGAAGATCGCGCCGGTGCTGGGGATGCGGATCGGCCCGAAGAGCGATAATGTCGTGAAGCGCAAGGTGCCGATGCCCACGGCGGAAGTTCTGCGGAAGGGCGATCCGCTGGGCAAGCACCAGAAGGCGGCCGTGGCGGTGCAGGTGTACACGGTGGATGGGAAGGGTGAAGAGCAGAATGCGAGTGCGGTGCAGTGGGTTGGGTTTGAGCAGTACTCGCACCTGGCGAACGAGGCGACGGTCTTTGATTTGAAGGACGGGCGGCGGGTGAGCGTGGTCTTCGGGCGGCTGGTGCATCCGCTGCCGGGGATGTTCATGCGGCTGATGCACTTTGAGATGTTCCCGTATCCGCACAGCACGCAGCCGCGGGATTTCCGGTCGGACGTGCAGGTGGTGCGTGGGCCCGGTGCGTGGGAGGTGATGGAGCGTGGGCGGATTTTGGGGATTGATCAGGCGATCCAGCAGGGCGTGGAGAACGGCGTGGTGAACGTGTCGTACGCGTACACGAGCTTGAACGATCCGCTGTTGCTGGGGACGTTTATCTGGAGCGAGGGGCGGAACTGGCTTGGGAACGTGCTGGGGATGGTGGCGGACCGGATGGGCCCGACGCGGTTTAAGTTCAGCCAGGCGGGGTGGGACAACCGGACGTGGATGCAGAGTCTGGAGGCGGTTGAACGCGGGGAACTGAAGAAGCCGATCGCGCGGTTTACGATTCTGGGTGTGGGGAACAACCCGGGGATTCACATCATCGCGGCGGGGTCAATTCTGATTGCGATGGGGATCCCGTGGGCGTTTTATGTGAAGCCGTGGATCTTGAAGCGGCGGAAGGTGCGGATCCAGAAGATGCTGGCGGAGGGGACGTATGTGGTGCCGAAGAAGGCAAGGAAGTAGGCACTGGGCACTGGGCATTGGGCACTGGTGAAGGCCGAAGGCCGAAGACCGAAGGCAGAGGGCAGAGGGCGGTGGGTGGCGGTTTTCTGGGGCGGTTGGTTTGGAGGGTTTGGGTGATTGGAGTGTGTGGTATGAACAGTGGCCGAGGGATTCTGCGGCGGGCTGAGCGTGCGGTAGCGGCGGGTGTGCGGGGGTTGGCGGCGTGGGCGGTGGTGGCGTTGGTTGGTGTGGTGGGTGTAATGGCCGAGAGTGCGCGCGGGCAGAGTGCGCCGGCGGGGAATAGTCACCCGCAGGCGGAGGTGCTCAGTGCGCTGGGGGAGCGGAACCCCTTCGGCGATGCGGCGGCGAAGTCGAGCGCCGATGCGGAGAAGAAGCACGCCTTTGCGGAGCAGGTGGATGTGCGGCCGCTGCGGGATTTGTCGGTCTATCACAGCGGGCGGGTGAAGATCATCGATTCGTTGGCGCGCGAGACGATCGCGCAGATCATGGGCCGGCGGGATTTTTACGACGTGGTGAACCCGGACGTCGGCGGCGGGTACGGCTCTTCGACGGAAAAGGGCAGCGACGGGACGGTGCGGAAGTACCGCAAGATGTCGTACGACCCGGTGTTCACGTTCTTCGACATGATGATCGACCCGGCGTATTACGAGGGCCGGGCGATTGTGAACGTCGGGTACCGGCCTCTGCGGGAGATGTTTTTGAACGCGGAGTTCACCGACGAGAAGGACGCGGTGAAGCGTGAGAGCATCAAGCGGACGGGGCGGCTTTCGCCCGAGATCATCGCGCGGCACATGAAAGCCATCGGCTCCTCGTCGACGACGGATCAGCAGGTGATGCGCGGGCTGGACGAGATGCGCTACGCGGTGCAGACGTATCTGAACCTGCCCGCGTCGATGCGGGTGGTGGCGTCGAAGTCGGTGGATGAGCAGTGGGGCGCGATCGGTCAGTTGCCGGCGTCGCACCCGGTGCGTGTGGCGGCGGAGAAGCTCGGCGCGTCGTGGCGGGTGATGGACGCGAAGGGCGTCAACGAGGCGATCGCGACGCTGGCGGCGGAACTGCCCAAGATCAACCCGGAGACGTACCCCGGCGCTCGGCGCGCGATCGAGCGGATCTACAACACCTCGTCGCCCTTTGAATGGGGCATGTGGCTGTACGCGGCGGCGTTCCTTGGGTTGATCATCGCGTTCGGGACGGGTCGGCCTTGGCTGAAGAACCTCAGCACGGGGCTGCTGGTGGCGGCGATTGCGGTGCATCTGGTGGGCTTCGGGGCGCGGTGCTTTATCGCCGAGCGGTACACGATCCAGAATCAGTACGAGAGCATGACGGGCGTGAGCCTCTTCGCGGCGCTCTTTGGGCTGGGGATGATGGTCTTCAAGCGGCAGATGATCTTTGCGGCGGCGGCGGCGGGGGTTGGGTTCCTGGTGCTGGTGACGGCGACGCAGCTGCCGATCCCCGGGAAGGACATCAACCGCGAGGCGGCGATTCTCAACACGAGCATCCTGCTGAAGTACCACGTGACGATCGTGCTGCTGAGCTATGGGCTGATCGCGCTGGGAATGGTGGTGAGCTGCTTCTACCTCGGGACGTACTACGCGCAGAAGCTCCGCGGCGGCGAAGCGACTGCCGGCGGCGGCGATGGTGCCGGCGCGAAGGCGAAGGAGGTTGAGTCTGTGTCGGCCACGGCCTTGGGTATTGCGGAGCAGGAGGTGGCGAAGGTTGGCCCTGCGCGGGTGCTGGCGGACTTGGACAAGGCGCAGATGGCGATTTTGCAGATGGCCTTCTGGACGCTGGGGGTGGGGATTCTGCTGGGGGCGTGGTGGGCCGACCATAGCTGGGGGCGGTGGTGGGCGTTTGACCCGAAGGAGACGTGGGCGCTGGTGACGTGGATTGTGTACCTGGTGGTGGTGCACGTGCGCGTGGCGGGAGGTGTGGGGGGGGCGAACCGCGGGTTGACCACCGCGTGGCTGTCGATCGTTGGGTTCATCGCGATGCTGTGGTGCTACTTCGGGGTGAACCTGCTGCTGCCCGGGCTGCACGCGTATGCGTGATGTGCCGCGGGGTTTGGCGGTTGGTGCGCGGTGGATGCCGGGCGAGTATGCGATGCCGCCGCGGGCGATGGCCCGGCGGTTGATCGGCGCGGTGCTGGCGCGCCGGCTTGATGACGGGACGGTCCTTCGCGGTGTGATTGTCGAGACCGAGGCGTATCTCGGGGCGGTCGATCAGGCCTCGCACGCACGCAACGGGCGGCGGACGGCGCGGAACGGGCCGATGTACATGCGCGGCGGGTTCAGCTACGTCTACTTCACGTACGGGATGCACTTTTGCTTCAACGTGGTGTGCGATCGGGCGGGCGTGGCGGGGGCGGTGCTCGTGCGGGCGCTGATGCCGATGGGAACGCCTGAGCAGTTGAGTTTGATGGCGGCGAACCGCGGGTTGAAGGGGGGGTTGAAGGCGGGGTGGAAGGTGCGGGACCTGTGCCGGGGCCCGGCGCGGCTGTGCCGGGCGCTACGGATTGATGGTGCGCTGAACGCGGTGGACATGACCACGAGCGGGGCGCTGTGGATCGAAGAGGGTGATGCGGGGATGTTGGTTGAGGCGTGCGGGGG
>JACVCS010000036.1 GCA_016741915.1 Phycisphaerales bacterium
CGGGTGGGGTACGCGGTGCGGATCGAGCAGGAGAGCGGCGCGGGGCTGGGGCGGAATGGGGAGATGCTGAAGGTCGAGGGGCTGGCGGACCTTGGGGCGGGGGCGGGTGAGTTCATTGCGTCGTCGATTGATCTGAGCAAGTGGCCTGCGGAGCGGATGCCGGGGAGTGTGCGGGCGTCGTACGCGGCGTTGAATATTGCTGGGGATATTCCGCGGGCGAGCGTGCGGTATGGGAAGGTTGAGGGGGTGTCGGTGGAGTTGGCGCTGAAGGGTGTGGCGCTGGATCTGCCGATCGGTGCGGGGCGGGCGGAGACGGGGGGGACGGTCAATGCGCGGGTGGAGGATGTGACGGGGACGGTTCGGCTTGGCGATGCGGGTGTGGACGCGGTGATCGATGGGGTGGTGGAAGATCTGGCGATGAACGTGAAGTTCCGCAGCCGGGGGGCGCTGCCGGGCTCGGGGTATAGCGCGACGCTGGTTGCGCGGGACTTCAAGTTGCAGAAGAACCCGCGGCTGTTGTTGTTTACGCCGGCGGTTGTGCGGAAGAACCTGGATCTGTTCGGCGGGCCGACGGCGGTGCTGGATGCGCAGATTGATCTGGAAGGGACGGGCGGGGCGAGCGACAAGCGGTCGATCACGGGGACGATCATTCTGCGTGCGGGTGAGGCGGCGTTTGAGAACTTCCCGTACCCGATCAAGGACTTGCAGGGGAAGGTGCGGTTCGATGATGAGAAGGTTGAGATCGTTTCGCTGCGCGGGCGGGGCGAAACGGGGGCGACGCTGCTGGCGGAGGGGCGGATTGCGCCGATCACGGCGCAGTCGGGGCTTGATCTGCGGATCACGCTGACGGACTTGCCGATCGATGAGGTTCTGCGGGCGGCGGTGGATGCGGGGCAGGGGAAGGGGATGCTGGATCTGATCTTCGACCGCTGGCAGTACGGGCGGTTGGTTGAGGCGGGGCTGGTGCAGACGCTGGAATCGCGTCAGGCGGTGGTGAAGGAGATGGGCACGCTCTTGATGAGCGTGGGCGGGAAGGAAGAGAACCTCAGCGCGGAGCAGCGCGAGAGGATGAGCGAACTGCGGCGCGCGGCGGAGCGGGCGGTTTTCAGCATGGGCGGGGTGATTGACCGTGCTGAGATTTACGTGCACAACGAGCCGGGGCCTTCGACGATGTATGACCGGCAGATCGAGGTGCGGTTCGGCACGGTGGGGTTGGTGCCGTCGGCGCTGGGGTATCCGGTGGTGGCGGAGGATCTTCGGCTGAAGATCGATGACAAGTGGGCGGAGATTCGGTCGGAGAAGATGCGGGGGCTCTCGGGTGGGCGGGCGAGTATCCGTGCGCGGGTGCCGCTGGGGCAGGTTGAGGCGGACGGGATTTACACCGCGGGTTCGACGGCGGTGAAGGTGGAGGCGTGGGATGTGCCGATTGATGATTTGGTGCTGCACGCGCTGCCGCGGACGGGGCAGTTTTCGGGGTTGCTGAGTGCGGATCAGCAGGGGCCGCGGCTGGGGACGATCAGCGAGCCTGAGGATTTGGAGTTGGTGGGTCTGGACGCGGGGGATGTGCTGCGGAATCTTGGGGTGCGCGGGAGTGTGAATCTGGAGGGCGTGCTGGGTGCTGAGGCTGGGGGAGAGGATCGGTACAGCGTGAAGGTGGGGTTCACGGGGCTGAGCGCCTCGCCCAAGCGCGGGTTGATCAAGGACGATCTGGGGCATGCGAAGCCGGGGCGGGTGGCGCTGAAGGACGTTTCGGGGAGCATCCGCGCGAACAACGAGGGGTTGGTGCTTGAGGGGCTGAGCGCGAAGGTGCTGCGGCTGGAGGGTGATGAGCGTGCGGCGGGGCTGGTTGGGCCGCCGGCACCGGTGGATGATGAGGCTGATCGGGTGATTGTGCATGCGTCGGTGCTTTTCGGGCGGGCGGATGATGGCGTGCCTGGGGAGTTGGAGGCGTTTGTCAAGGCGGAGCGGTTGGATTTGACGCTTGCGGTGGAGGATGTGGTTGCAGCGATTTCGCCGACGAGTGCGGAGCAGTTTGCTTCGGCGCGGAGGGCGTATGACCCATCGGGGCGGTTGAGCTGCGAGTTTGATGTCTTCGGGGTGATGTATCCGGCGCCGCGGCGTGTGCGTGTGGACATGCGCGGTGCGGGGGGTGAGGGGCTGGAGGTGACGGCGCTGGGTGGGCGGTTGTCGGTGGATCACTTGGAGGGGACGTGGCGGTTGTCGGCGACGTTTACCCCGAGCGATACGGATAGCGTGCTGCGTGCGTCGGCGGATGGGCTGCGGGCGAATGTGTGGTTTGATCGGCAGCTTGCCGGCGAGTTGGGGTTGGACGCGGATCTGAAGCTCGTGATCGATCCGGCGGGGGACGATCACACGCCGCGACCGTTGATCGATCGCTTTTCATTGAACCGGGAACTTCGGCTTGAACTGCGGAACGTGCGGGTTGAGTCGGAACTGCTGCGCCGGGGTGTGGAGCTTGGGGCGCCGGCGTGGGCGGCGAAGTTGCTGCGTGAGAAGAGCGTTGAGGGTTTGATCGATGCGGAACTGGCGATTGCGCATCGGTCGGACGAGTCGTTGATGAAGCACGCGGTGGAGCGGCCGGGCGAGGTGCTCAGCGCGTTCAGCAAGCGGTTTGAGCTCAGCGGGGCGGTGCGTGCGACGGAGCTTTCGCTGACGAGCCGGGGCGAGCGGGTGGAGATCTCGAACATCGCCGGGGAGGTGCGGTTCGATCCGCAGGGCGGGCGGTTTACCAAGCTTGTGCTGCTGTCTGATCGGTGGGAGGGGACGCTGGACGGATCGTGGAACATCGGGGCGGGCGCGGTGGATGTGCAGGCGCGGGTGGGGCTTGAGGCGCCGGGGCTTGAGAAGGACATGCTGGCGCTTTTGCCTGAGGAGATCGGCAAGGCGCTCGGGGGTGCGAAGGTCAACATCGGCGGCGGGCTGGCGCTGCGTGACGGGCGTTTGGCGATCAGTGCGCAGACGCAAGGTGAGCGGAAGGTGGCGGCGGGTTTCGATGGTGAGTTGCGGTTTGCGGGGCTTTCGGCGGATGTGGGGCTGACGCTTCGGCGGGCTTCGGGGTCGCTGAAGATCACTATCGAAAAACCCGTGACGCAGGAGACGGCGGTGGTGCGGTTGGGGCTCAACGCGCCGGGGCTGGTGGCGGGGCCTTTCACCGTGACGGATGCGTCGGCGAGTGTGGTTGTGAACCGTCCGGGGCGCGAGGGCACTCTGGAGTTGACTTCGCTGAACGGGCGGACGAGTGCCGGGCGGTTGAGCGTCGAGGCGCTTGTTGAACCCGCGGCGGCGGAGGGGCAGGGGCGGCGGTATCAGGCGGCGGCGACGCTTGCGGGTGTGCGTTTTGCGGAACTTCTGCGCGATATCAAACGGAACAACGAGGAGGCGGAACGGATCGCGAAGGGCGAGCCGCTGAATGCGTTTGGAAGTTCGCTGATTGGTGGCGCGGGCGGCGGGGTTGGCGATGTTGAACTGACGATTGATCCGACGAAGGCGGTGGGATTGCCCGCACCGGTGGAGGTCGGGTTGGGCGGGCGCGTTACGAGCGGGGTTGAGCCCGGGGCGGCGGACCTGACGCGGGGCTCACTGGATGCGCGGCTGGCGATCAGCGGTGTGATCGGCGGGAACCAGATCGGTGAGCCGGTGCGGAGCGGTCGGGGTGCGGTGCGGATTGTCGGGGGTGATGTGGTGAAGGTGCCGCTGGTTGTGCCGCTGATCAAGCTGTCGGCGTTGCAGCTTCCGACGGACGAGCGGCTGGACTTTTTCCAGACGTCGTTCGAGTTGGAAGGAAATCAGGTGAGGTTGTCGGAGATCGGGTTGATGAGCGGGTCGGTGGCGGTGCTGGGATCGGGGGGTATGCGGCTGCCTGAGTTTGGGCTTGATTTGAGGCTGCAGACGAGTGCGCCGGGGATGCCGCTGGTTGGCGGGGTGCTGGATGTGCTGCGGAATCAGATTGTGACGACGACGGTGAAAGGGACGTTGAACGAGCCGTCGATCGGGACGGAGGTTTTGGCGAAGCCGCGGAAGTTCTTTGTGGGGCTGTTCGGCGGGGATCGGGGCGAGGATGGCGTGGACGGGAAGACGGAGGAGCGGCTGCGGCGTGAACGGCGGCGGGCGCTCGAATCGCTGACCGGGGCGGGTGTTGAGGGCGGTTCGTGGGTAGACTCTGGGCTCAAAGAAGAAGAATCGAAGTGAACCGGGGGCGATGGGAAGAGCAAAGAAGAGGCAGAACGTGAGCAACCACAACAGGCAAGAGCTGGACCCCGTAACACCGGCAGAACTTTCCAGAACGGACGGCAACGAGCCAGCACCGCAGCGTCGGGCGGACGAGCCGGAGATCGCGGCTCGGATTGATGCGTTGATCAAGGACATGGGCGGGGTGCCGGCGAACTTTGAGTCGCGGCTGATCCATGATCTGATCGCTTCAGGGCTGAAGCTCATCCCGGATAAGCGGAACACGGGGGAGCTCAAGCTCATCACCGCGGCGGTGAAGGAGCTGCGCTACGCGTTCAATGTCTTCGGCAAGTATCCCGACCCGCACAAGGTGACGATCTTCGGTTCGGCGCGGACGCCCAAGGACCACCCGGATTATGCGGCGACGGTGGAGTTCAGCCGATTCATGGCCGAGCGCGGGTGGATGGTGATCACCGGCGCGGGCGGGGGGATCATGGAAGCGGGGCACGTTGGCCCGGGGCGTGAGAAGAGCTTTGGCGTGGCGATCCGTCTGCCCTTTGAGCAGACGACCAACGAGGTGATCGCGGGTGACAGCAAGCTGATCACGTTCCGCTACTTCTTCACGCGGAAGCTCATGTTCATCTCGCAGGCGGAGGCGGTTGCGCTCTTCCCGGGCGGGTTCGGGACGATGGACGAGGCGTTTGAAGTGCTGACGCTGATCCAGACGGGGAAGGCGTCGATGGTGCCGATTGTCATGTGCGAGGGCGCGGGCGAGACGTACTGGGAGGATTTCCTGCGGTTCATCAAGAGCGGGCTGCTGACGCGGAAGTGGATCAGCCCGGAGGATCTGAATCTGCTGTACCTGGCGAAGAGCCCCAGGGACGCGGCGGACCACATCGCGAAGTTCTATCAGAACTACCACTCGTCGCGGTATGTGCGGGACGATCTGGTGATCCGCATGAAGAAGCGGCTGAAGGACGAGGACGTGGCGAAGCTGAGCACGGAGTTTGCGAAACTGATCAAGTCGGGCACGATGACGCAGCGCGGGCCGTACGAGGTTGAGGACGATCACCTTGATCTGCCGCGGCTGGCGTTTACGCATACGCGGCGGGACTTCGGGCTTGTGCGGGCGCTGATCGACAAGATCAATGATCTTCCGACGGTGGGTTGATCGGGCGTCGGTTTGGCGGGTTGAGTTGTCGCGGTGGATGCGGCGGGTTGATTGCGCGGTGAGGTTCACACCAGCGGCGCGATCCGCTATGCTCGCGCTATGGCGAATGTGAAATCGAACGCTGCGCGGAAAAACGGGAAGAGCTCGCGGCGGAAGGGTGTGAAGCCGCCGCACGTCAATGAGCTGTACGAGGCGAGCGTTCAGGAGCCCGAGGCGGAGTTTGATTTTCTGGCGCAGGTGTGGAAGGAGCGGGTGACGCGGACGCCCGCGGGGAAGGGGCGAACGCTGCTGAGCGTTCGCGAGGACTTTGCCGCCACGGCGCTGAACTCGGCGTTCTGGGTGAACTCGGGGGTTAAAGCGAAGCAGGAGCGCAGGGCCATCGCGGTGGACTTTGATCCGTCGATGATCCGCGATGGGCATGCGCGGGCGGCGCGGTCGATCGCTGAGTCGCACCGAGAGCGGTTGACGCTGGTCGAGGCGGACGTGCGCGATGAGAAGCTGCTGAAGCTGCCCAAGGTTGATGCGGTGCTGGCACTGAACTTTTCGTACTGGGTCTTTCACACACGGAAGGACATGCTGGACTACTTCGCGAAGGTTCGCAGGGCGATCAAGCCCGGCGGTTTGTTCGTGCTGGATTTCTTCGGCGGGTCAGACGCGCACCGCGAGATCCAAGAGCGGCGGCGGTACCGGCGCTTCGGCGGCTACACGTACGTATGGGATCAGGAGTCGTACAACCCGGTGAGCGGGGCGTATGTGTGCAAGATCCACTTTGAGCTGAAGAAGCCGCGGAAGAAGTGGATCGGCGATGCGTTTACGTACCACTGGCGGTTGTGGGGATTGGCGGAGCTGCTGGAGATTCTGCGCGACGCTGGGTTTGAGGATGTGGCGGTGTACAGCGAGAAGGAAGATCGGAAGGGCGAGGGGACGGGGTTCTATCGGCGGGTGACGACGCTGCCGGCGGATCGGTCGTATCTGTGCTATCTCGTTGGCGGGGTTGGGCGGTGATTTTGGGGGCTGAAACGCACGGAACGGTGCTGCGTCGTGAACCTGGGCAAGCGTGAACGGGGGCGGGCGTGTAGGCCGTCGGGCGTGGTTTCTGGCACCTACGGTTTGGATCTATGGCGACGCTGGTGGACATTCCGGAGGAGTTGATCCCGCTGCAGGGGTTTTTGGCCGAGGGAATGGGGCTGGTGGAAGGGCGGATGCAGAAGCAGCTTGCGAGCGATCTGCCGCCGGTGCAGCGGCTGTGCAAGCATGTGGAGCGGTATCACGGGAAGATGATCCGCCCGGCGCTGGTTTTTCTGTCGGGGCTGGCGAGCCGGGGTGAGGATCGGGTGCCGACGGTTCATGATGAGAAGGCGGTGGTGATCGCGTCGGTGTGCGAGATGGTGCACCTGGCGACGCTCGTGCACGACGATGTGCTGGACGAAGCGGACACCCGGCGGCGGACGCAGACGGTCAACTCGCTGCGCGGGAACGAGGCGGCGGTGATTCTGGGGGATTACCTCTTCTCCGCGGCGTTCAACCTGTGCTCACAACTTTCGGACCAGCGGACGAGCTTGCGGATTGCCGAGGTGGGGATGACGCTGTGCGCGGGTGAGCTGTTGCAGCTTGACCATCGCGAGGATTTTTCGCTCGATGAGCCGACGTACTTTGAGATTGTCAAGCGGAAGACGGCGAGCCTGATCGGTGCGGCGTGCGAGCTGGGAGCGCGGCATGCCGTGGGGACGAGCGGCGAATCGCCCGCGCGGCTGGAGCGGTTCGGGATGGCGTTGGGCGTGGCGTTCCAGATTCAGGACGACCTGCTGGATTTGACGGGTGATCAGGCGGTGGTGGGCAAGTCGCTGGGCAAGGACCTTGAAAAGGGGAAGCTCACGCTGCCGATCATCCATCACCTCGCCTCGGCGGAGGCGACGCAGCGCGGGCGGACGCTGGCGATTCTGGCCGACGCGACGGGCGAGCGGTTCGGCGATGCGCACACGCGCGGCGGGCTGTTGCGGTCGGCGCTCGAGCAGACGGGCTCGATCGAGCATGCACGCGGGGTTGCGGAGGGGCTGGTGCGTGAGGCACGCGAGGCGATCGCTCCGCTGAAAGAGACGCCCGCGAAGAAGATGCTCAACCTGATGGCCGACGCGGTTGTGACGCGATCGTGGTGAACGGCGGGGCGTGGCGCGTGCGGGATTTCGGCTGATTTCTCGGGGTTGTTTCAACCCGGCGCGGGCGTGAAGATTGCGCACGCAGGCCCTACCCTCTGCGACTATGAAGATCAGTGACAGCGGTGTGAGCGTGGCGGTGGTCGGTGCGACCGGTGCGGTGGGTGTTGAGATGCTCGCGGTGCTCGAGCAGCGCACGTTCCCGGTGCGCGAGCTGAAGCTGCTGGCCTCGGGACGCTCCGCGGGCAAGACCATGAAGTTCGCGGGTCGTGACGTCACGCTGGAAGCGTTGGACGAGCGTTCGCTGGCGGGTGTTGAGCTGGCGCTTTTCTCGGCGGGGTCGGGGATCAGCAAGCAGTTTGCGCCGGCGGCGGCGAAGCGGGGGACGGTGGTTGTCGACAACTCGTCGGCGTTCCGCATGGACCCGGGCGTGGCGCTGGTGGTGCCGGAGATTAATCCGCAGGCGATCCCGGGCAATGCGGGCAAGGGCGCGGGCGGCGGGTGCATCATCGCGAATCCGAACTGCTCGGCGATCATCATGGCGCTGCCGCTGACGCCCTTGCACAAGACGTGGGGGATCGAGCGTGTAGTGGTGAGCACGTACCAGGCGGCGAGCGGCGCCGGTGCGCAGGCGATGGAGGAGTTGCGATCGCAGACGCTCGATGTGCTGGAGGGCAGGCCCGCGAAGCCGAAGGTGTTTCATGAGCCGTACGCGTTCAACCTGTTCAGCCATAACGCGGCGGTGAACGCGCTCAGCGGGATGAACGGCGAAGAGGAAAAGATGATCGCCGAGACGCGGAAGATCTGGGGCGATGACGAGGTGAAGATCGCGCCGACGTGCGTGCGCGTGCCGGTGATGCGTGCGCACGCGCAGTCGATCAACGTGACGCTGGCGAGCCCGGCGACGCTGGATCAGGTTCGTGAGGCGATCGCGTCGGCGGCGGGTGTGAAGCTGCTGGACGATCGCGCGGGGAACCTCTTCCCCACGCCGCTGAAGGCGAGCGGGCAGGACGACGTGCTGGTCGGGCGGTTGCGTGAGGACCTGAGCCAGACGCCGGCGCGGTTCACGCATGGCTCACCCACGCTGGGGTTTGAGATGTTCATCGCGGGGGATCAGCTCCGCAAGGGTGCGGCGTTGAATGCCGTGCAGATTGCGGAGTTGGTCTTTGCTGGTCGGTTTTGATTCTGGATAAAGGCGAAGACTGGGTTCACCACGGAGTCACGGAGAGCGCGGAGGGGAGGCACTGGGCGGAGAGCTGAAAGCTGAAAGCTCAGAACTCAAAGCTCAAAGCTCAAAGACCAATGCTCAGCACTCAGCACTGTCTTCGCGGCTTCTTCTCTTTCTTCCATTCCTTCGTTGAAGAATGCGTTGGTCTTACGGCACGCATGCGCTGAAGAGGGCGTTGAAGAAGCAGTTGTAATCGCCTTCGTTGACGCCGTTGTTTGCGCCGATCGGTGTGCCGAAGGGGGGCTTGGGTGTTCCTTGGTCGTCGGCGATATCGCAGAAGCCGCCGACACCGGCGGGGCCTGAGGCGGCCTGGTTGAAGAAGCCGGCGGCGGAAAAGAAGCAGTTGTAATCGCCCTCGTTGACGCCGCCGTTGGGCACGTTGCCGGGGCCGGGGAGCGGGTTGCCCTGATCGTCGGCGATGTCGGCGGGGTTGCAGCGGGTGATCTGGACGGGGGCTTTTTCGATCACAGCGCGGATGATGTAGTCGCCGAAACTCTGCGCGGTGGCGAGGTCCCACCATTGCACACCGCCGCCGAACGGTGGCACGCCGTAGATCGCGTTGCGACCGGCTTGCACGCCGTTGAGATCGATCGGGACGGTGGGCCCTTGCGGGGCGGAGGTGTTGTTGGCGAAGACGAGGGCGACTGTGAAGCGTGCGTAGGTATCGGGGACGATGATGTTGAACTGCGAGAGGTCGAACTCGTTGAGGTAGCCGTCGGTCATCTGGGGGCTGAAGCCGTCGGGATCGACGTTGACGGAATCGAAGATGCGCGATGGGGTGGGGCTGACGGTGGGCATCAGCACGCTGCCGCGCCAGACTTCGATGGATTCTTCGATGGAGTTCCCGGTGGTGCCTGAGGAGGAGTACCAGAGGATCTGCACGCGTTTGATGCGGGCGGGGCGGTAGTTCGTGGGGATGGTGAAGATCGCGGCGACCTTTTCACCCGCGTCGAAGTTGTTGATGAGCCCCACCTGCCCGACGAATGGGTTGTCCGGATCGATCGCGGGGAGGTTGTCGTTCTTGACCACAAGTTCCTGCGCGTGTGCTGCGGCGGTGAAGAGGACCATCGGCGTGACGGCCGCGAGGATGAACGTTGAAATCCGCGAACGGGAAACGGAAGAACGGATCATGCGTGCAACTCCATCGCGGCGTTTGGGGCGGAAGAGGGGTCTGGGGACGTGGGCGAATGGGCGTGAATCTGGGGGGTTGAAGTGAAAAGGCTTGAATCTGGGGGTGAAAGGCCCGGTTCGGGGTTGAATCTCTGTTCAACAATCGACGGAAACTTGCCCAGATACCCAAGAAACGGGGACCGGACACCATGAGCCTACCGCGCCCCGGAAGAAGGGCCAGTTCTGTGAAGACGATTCGCGTTCGGCGGGAAAGTGTTTCGTGGAAGTTGACAGGTTGGGGGAGGGTTGGGCTATGCTGAGGGCGTCATCGGTGCACCCCGGGTTCTGAGCAATCAGGCCTGTGGTGCTGAAAAGGGAAGTGCGGTTGTTGGTTTGGGCAAGGTCAAGCGACTGAAACCCGGACCGACGAATCCGCCGCGGACGCGCCGCCGTGAGGAGCAGTCTCCGTTCAAGAGCCACTGACCGGGCTGGGCCTGGTTGGGAAGGTGAACGGAGGGCCTCGGTCGGGCGTCAGGGAGCGGGCCTTGGAGTTGAACTCCGGGGCTTGAACCTGACGCGGAACGACCGGGCCAAAGCCCCGAGCCGGAAGACCTGCCGGTGATTGTGTGCTGGGCTGCCCTCGCGAGCTGGGGCGCTGGCGATGTCGCTTCGAGCTTGTCGGAGCGCGCACCGGCGATTTTGGATTGGTCGGCTGTTTCCGCCGACTCCCCCACTGCTCCCTGTTGAACCTCGCGAGGGTTCCGCGGCCGGGACGTTTTCCCGGTATTCACAAGCCGCCGCGCGCGAATCGCGGTGACGTGAAGGGATTGTGGTTCATGGTCCGTGCTGTCTCATTGGTTTCTTTGCGTTCGTTCCTTCGGCCAAAGTTCAATCCACGCACATCGACGCGAAGGGGACTGCGGAGTTCCGCGCTGATCGCCGCGGCGGTGCTGGGTGTCGGCGCGTTGAGCCCGCTGGCTCAGGCGACGCTCCCGTCGTACACGCTGGTGGGGCAGTATGCCGCCCCGAGCGGCGCGTGGAGCATCGGGCCCGATGGGCGGTTGTGGTCGATCAACTCCGCGGGTGTGATCTCTCGGCAGGACACGCTGAATGCCGCGGGATACTCGGCCGTGGGCAGCGTGCCGACGGGGACGGTCGCGTCGTTCGGCGCGTCGTTCATCAGCGTGTCGAACTCGGGGACTCTGGCGATCGGCGATAACAATTTCGGCGCGAACGCGCGGGTGCACTTTGTGAACTCGGCGGATCTTTCGACGAGTGCCGCAACGCCGACGAGTTCGCTGCTGCTGGGAAACTACGCCGGGGTTTGGAGCGGGTCGGACCTGCTGGTGGCGGGCGCGCCGGGCCCGGGCGGTTCGCCAGCTCTTTGGCGCGTGACGAACACCGCGACGACGTCGCCGACCTCGTCGGTGCTCATCACGAATATCGGCGGCGGCTCGGGCGGGTTGGCGCTCCGCGGCGACACGCTCGTCACGGGCGTGGGCTTCTCGACCGCGGCGAGCCCCGTCACGGGTGAGGTGCGTTCGTTCTCGCTCTCGTCGCTGATCAACTCGGGCCCGGCGACGTTTCTTTCGGGCTCGCTGGTGGGCACGGTGCTCTCGGCCTCCAGCATGGCCTTCGACCCGCTGGGGAACCTTGCGATCGCGGGTGCGGATTTCTCGAACTTCCCCAGTGTCAGCGGCTTCGTGCGTGTGATCGATGGCGACAACTTCGCAAACAACATCACCATCGCCCCTGCGGGGACGGACCGCTCGTACGGCGTTCGCTTCAACGCGTTCACCAATGAGTTGCTCGTTTCCGCATCGGGCACGATCTACCGCTATGTGATCCCCACGCCGGGCACGGCCGCCGCGTTGGCTGTCGCGGGCGCGTTGAGCGTTTCGCGTCGTCGGCGCGTGCACGTCACGAACGAGTCGAGGGAGGTGCGGGCGTGAGCCGCTTCAGCGTCTTTACGTCTCGACCGAACCAGGCCGGCGCTGGGGAACACTCCGCGCCGGCCATTGCTGGTCCGCGCGGTGATCGAGGAGCTCTTGCACGCGTTCGTGGAAGCACCATGGTGTGCGCCGCGTTCCTGAGCGCGATGGCCTTGTGCTCGGCATCGCACGCCGATTCGCCCTTCGCCACGCGCGTGGTCAGCTTTGATCCCGCGCCGGGGCAGTTTGTCCGCAACCCGGCGTACAACGACCCGCTCAAGGCGCTCGGCGCGCCGATTGGTGGCGGGCTCTTTGCACCCGCCAATGACAAAGTCGTCTCCCTCGGCGGCTTCGGCGGCTCGATCACCCTGGGCTTCGATTCGCCCATCGTCAACCTCCCCCCCACCACGCCCGACGGCTTCAACCCCATCGGGCTCGACTTCATCGTGTTTGGCAATGCGTTCTATGCCGGGAGCGCGGACGGGCAATGGCGATTCGCGGAGCTGGTCGTCGTCGAAGTATCGCGCGATGTCAACGCCAACGGCCTGGCGGACGACCCGTGGTATCTGATCCCCGGCTCGCGATTACAGAACGCTTCGTTTCCGCTGCAACGCGTGGTGAAAGCCTGGGATGACAACACGGCCGACACCTCGCGGCCGCCGGCGAATCCGGCGTGGATCCCGGTTGGTCGATCGGGCGTGTGGACGAGTTCGACGTTCGCGATCCCGGGGACGGGGCTTGTGCCGCCGGTCTTTGTTGGTGGGGGCGATGGGCTCACGCCCGCGAGTATCTGGGGATATGCGGATTGCTCGCCCACGCTGCTGCTGGGTGATCTTGATGCCGACGGCGTGAGCGACGATCCGTCGATCACGCCCGAGATGTTCTATACGCGCCCGGGCAATCCGCTTGTGCCGGGCGTTGATGGCTTCACGCCCGGTACGGGCGGCGGCGATGCGTTCGACATCTCGTGGGCGATCGATCCGACGACGGGCCTGAGTGCGAATCTGCCGTCGATTGATTTCGTGCGTTTGAGCACGGGCGTTGACGCGACGGGCGGGCTGCTTGGTGAAGTCAGTGGCGAGATCGGCGGCGTGGCGCGGGTTGTCCTGCCCGTGATCAACACGACGCCGTGCGATATCGCCGACGATGCGGGCACGCCGCTGCGTCAGCCGAACGCGGGCACGAACAACGGCGTGAACGAAGGGGATTACAACGCCTTCTTCGCGTCGGAGGGCTTCTTCTTTCTCGCGTCGATCGGCCCCGCGGCGGTCGGTTCGTACTGCGACATCGCCGACGACGCGGGGGACCCGCTGCCTTCGACCTCCGGTGCTGCGAACAACGGCGTGAACGAAGGGGATTACAACGCGTTTTTCAACTGTCTTTTCCGCTAGTTTGGCCTCTGCTTTTGTGGCACGGCTCTCCAGAGCCGTGCGTTGAGTCAATGACTGCACGACTCTGGAGAGCCGTGCCACCACGGATCGACCGATCAGCAAAGTACGAGCATCCGATCATCGCACCTTCACGCGCTTACCCATGACCAACACGCCGCAAAGCTGTTGCCGACGAACCGACCGACGATCGCACCGATCTTCGGTGGGCGTGCACGGCTTCACGCTCGTCGAACTGCTCGTCTGCATCGCGATCGTCGCGTTGCTGCTGAGCATGCTGCTGCCGGCGGTGTCGAAGGCCCGTGAGGCGGGGCGGAAGGTGGTCTGCGCGTCGAATCTTCGCCAGCTTTCGATGGGCTTGAACCTGTACGCGGGGGATCACAAGGGCTTGTACGCGCCCGCAGCGGCGGATTTCATCACGAACCTGAAGCGTTGGCACGGCACGCGAGCGAACCCCGGCGCGCCGTTCTCGCCCGAGGGCGGGCCTTTGACGGCGTACATCCGCGGAGAGGGCGCGAGCGTGCTTTCCGTGTCGGCGGTGAGCAACGAACCCGGCGCGTCGGCCGCACTGGCGGGCGTTCGTGCGTGCCCGACGTTTGCGCCGGTGGCCGACGACTTGCTCGCACGCAAACGCGGGTTTGAACGGTCGGCGGGCGGGTATGGCTACAACGCCGCGTTTGTGGGCACAAGCCGGGCGATTGTCGGCGCGGGCCCGACGCGTGCGTACACCGTCGTGACCGATCGCACCGGCTCGCGGCAGGATCGCTTCACCCGGCCGAGCCAAACCATTGCCTTCAGCGACGCGGCCATCAGCAGCGACCCGAGCGCCAACGCCGAGGGACTTGTTGAGTACTCGTTCATCGAGCCGCGGTTCCGTGCTGATCTGCCTGTGGGCGAGTCGCAGGGCGGGCAGAGGCCCGATCCGTCGATGCACTTCCGTCATGGGCAGCGCGTGGGCGATGGGCGTTCGGGCGTGGCCAACGCGGCGAAGCTTGACGGGCACGTGGGTGATCACGCGATGAGTTTCACGTGGCGGAGCGGGATCTACCCGGAGCCCGCGGTTCGGGCGGCCGTGGGCTGGACGGGTGAGCACGACAACAACGCGCTCTTTGAGTATTGATTGATCGCCGATAGAGATGATGGTCGGCAACGCGCATGGTCAACCGCTGCATCTGCCATAACGTGCCCTTCGCAACCGTCGCCGCGATGGCCCGCGATGGTCGCTCGCTTGCGGAGATCTCGCAGCAGACCAACTGCGGCATGGGCTGCGGGTTGTGTCGGCCGTACTTGTGGGTCGTTCTGACCACCGGCGCGACGAACGTTCCGGTCTTGAGCCCATCGCAAGCCGCACAGCTCAGCAGCAAGGTTGATCCACTGTTGCCGAAGCCCAAGGGCAAGAAGCAGCCGTAAGCGCTGATCGTGGACACGCCTTGATTGAGTCAAAAAGAAATCGGCCCGCCGGGGTAATCGGCGGGCCGATGAAATCTCAAACCGTTGGGCTCCTCAGCCGACTCAGTTGCCCAGGACGCCTTCGCCCTGGCCCGGGACCTGAACCTGCGGCATGCCCAGGGCCTCGTCGGCGCTGGCGCCCAGACGCTCCGCGGCTTCCGCGGCTTCGTCGAGCATCGCCTGCTCGTCGTCGATGTCGGAGGCCGGCAGACCGACCGAGACGGCCTTCAGCGACTGATAGGGGCGGAAGCCCGTGCCCGCGGGGATCAGGTGACCCAGCAGCACGTTCTCCTTCAGGCCGAAGAGATCGTCGGTGGCGCCCTTCAGCGACGCCTCGGTGAGGACCTTTGTCGACTCCTGGAACGACGCACCGGAGAGGAACGACTCGCTCGACAGCGCCGCCTTGGTGATGCCCAGCAGCAGCGTGCGGCCCGTCGCCGGGCGCGCCTTCTTGGTCTTGCAAGGCTCCTTGCCCGCGGCCTCGGCCCGTGCGTTGGCCTCGCGGACGACGTCGCGGTGGACCTTCTCGTTGATCGCGAGTTCGGTGCCGCCCGAGTCGGTGACGATGAACATGTCGGAGACCTGCGTGTTCTTCCGCTTGAACTCCCACTTGTCGACGACGTCGTAGGGGAGCAGGTCGGTGTCGCCGGGGTTCTCGACGCGGACCTTGCGGAGCATCTGCGACAAGATCACTTCGATGTGCTTGTCGTTGATGGTCACGCCCTGAGCGCGGTAGACGTTCTGAACCTCGTCGAGCATGTACGACCACAGGGCTTCCTCGCCCTTGATGGCAAGGATTTCCTTCGGGTCCAGCGGGCCTTCCGTCAGCGGCTGACCCGCTTCGACGAAGTCGCCGGTGTGGACCAGCAGGGTTTTGTCGGTCGAGACGTGGTGGGACTTCTGCATTTCCGGCGCGTGCTCGGGGATGACCACGATGGTGATCTTGCCCTTGCGCTTGTCGGAGTGGATCTCGACCCGGCCCGAAACCGCCGCCATCACGGCGGGGTCCTTCGGACGGCGGGCCTCGAAGATCTCCGTCACGCGGGGCAGACCACCGACGATGTCCTGCGACGCGACGGCCTGCTTGGGCTGACGTGCGAGCATCTGACCGGCCTTGATGCGCTGGCCGTCCTCAACTTCCAGACGCGCACGCGCCGGGAGGTAGTGGAAGTCCAGGATGTTGCCCTGATCGTCGACGATATTGATCGCCGGGTGCAGGTCGCCCTTGTGCTCGATGATGACCTTGGCCTTCTTGCCGCCGCCGGCGTCCTCGATGCGGAAGGTTTCCTTCTCGCGGATGTCGACGAACTGCACCTGCCCGTCCTTCTCGGCAAGGATCGGCGCGCGGTGCGGGTCCCAGCGGACGAGCTTGTCGCCCTTCTTGATCTCGCTCGCGTCGGGCATCATCAGGTACGCGCCGTACGGGACCTTGAGCTTCTCAAGCTCGCGGCCCTTCGCGTCCAGAACCGCCAGCTCGCTGTTGCGCTTCAGGACGATCCACACGTCGTGGCCTTCGTCGTCCTTGCCCGGCACGGCGTTGCCTTCACGCAGTTCCAGCTTGCCGCTGTTCAGTGCGCGGTACTCGCTTTCGGAAGCGGTACGCTGACCGATACCACCGGTGTGGAACGTACGCATCGTCAACTGCGTACCGGGTTCACCGATCGACTGGGCGGCGATGATGCCCACCGCCATGCCCGGCTCGACCATGCGGCCCGTCGAGAGGTCCATGCCGTAGTCCAGCACGGAGCAGCCCGTACGCGCCTCGCTGGTCAGCGGTGAGCGGACGAAGACCTCGTGGATGTTCAGATCCTCGATCTTCTTCGCCATCTCCAGCGTGACGACCTGATTCTCGCGGATGATCACCTCTTCGGTGATCGGGTGCTTGATCGTGTCGCGCGAGACGCGTCCGATGATCTGGTCACGCAGCGGCACGTCGATCTGCTCGCCCTTGTAGATCGAACGCTTGCGGATGCCGCGGCGGCTGCCGCAGTCGTGCTCCTGGATGATCACCGACTGCGCAACGTCGCAGAGTTTGCGGGTGAGGTAACCGGCGTCGGCGGTCTTGAGCGCCGTGTCGGCCAGACCCTTACGCGCGCCGTGCGTGCTGGAGAAATATTCCAGAACGTTCAGACCCTCGCGGAAGTTGGCGCGGATGGGCGTCTCGATGATTTCGCCGCTCGGCTTGGCCATCAGACCGCGCATGCCCGCCAGCTGCATGAGCTGGCTGACGTTACCACGCGCACCCGAGTCGCTCATCAGATAGACCGGGTTGAGGTAGAGCTTGGCCTTCTTCTCTTCGTTGGCCGCCTCGGTGCCGTCCGGATTACGCCGGTCGGTCTTGAGGGTGGACTGCAGGGCCTTGGTGACCTGCTCGCGGCAGTGGGACCAGATGTCGATGAGCTGGTTGTAGCGTTCACGGGCGGTGATGATGCCGCGCTCGTAGTTCTTCTCGACGCGGTCGACCTTCTTCTGGCCTTCGTCGAGCAGCGCCTGCTTCTCCTTGGGGATACGCAGGTCGGTGATGCCGAAGGAGAGGCCCGCGAGCGTCGACTGCTTGAAGCCGATCTCCTTGAGCTTGTCCAGCAGGTTGATCGTCGCCGCACGACCGGCGAAGGCGTAGGCGTCGTCGATCACGCGGCTGGCGCCCTTCTTACCCAGGGCGCAGTTGTAGAACGGCATGCCGCGTTCGAGGATCTCGGAGAAGAGGATGCGACCGACCGTGGTATACAGCCGCTTGTGCTCGTTGATGGCCTTCGGCGCGCCGCCCTGATCATCGACGACCTGCGTGAAGCCGTCGAGGCGGACCTGGATCCGCTCGTGGATCGAGATCGTGCGGTGCTCGTACGCGAGGATCGCTTCCTGAGAGCTGCGGAAGCTGCGGACCATGTTGTCCGGGCGGTCCTTCTCATCGGGCGGCATGTACGTGATGTAGTACACGCCCATGACGATGTCCTGGCTGGGCGAGATGATCGGCTTGCCCGACGCGGGGGAGAAGATGTTGTGCGTGCTCATCATCAGCACGTGCGCTTCCGCCTGCGCTTCCACGCTCAGCGGCAGGTGCACGGCCATCTGGTCACCGTCGAAGTCGGCGTTGAAGCCGCCGCAGACCAGCGGGTGCAGACGGATGGCGTTGCCTTCCACCAGCACGGGCTCGAAGGCCTGGATACCCATTCGGTGCAGCGTCGGGGCGCGGTTCAGCAGGACCGGGTGCTGGAAGATGACCTCTTCGAGGATGTCCCAGACCTCCGGATCGCGACGCTCGAGCATGCGCTTGGCGCTCTTGATCGTGTCGGCGTACCCGTGCTCCTTCAGCTTGCGGATGATGAACGGCTGATACAGCTCCAGCGCGATCTTCTTGGGCAGGCCGCACTGGTGCAGCTTCAGCTCCGGACCGACGACGATGACCGAACGCGCCGAGTAGTCCACGCGCTTACCGAGCAGGTTCTCGCGGAAGCGGCCCTGCTTGCCCTTGATCATGTCCGTGATCGACTTCAATGGGCGGTTGCTCGAACCCAGCACCGGGCGACGGCAGCGGCCGTTGTCGTAGAGCGCGTCCACCGCCTGCTGAAGCATGCGCTTCTCGTTGCGGATGATGACCTCGGGGGCGTTGAGGTCCATCAGCTTCTTCAGGCGGTTGTTGCGGTTGATGATGCGCCGGTACAGATCGTTCAGGTCGCTGGTGGCGAAGTTGCCGCTCTCCAGCAGGACCAGCGGGCGCAGATCGGGCGGGATGACCGGGATCACGTCCTGAACGAGCCAGGTCGGGTCGTTCTCGCTGCCGCGGATCTGCTCGACGATCTTCAGACGCTTGGCAAGGTCCTTGATCTTCTGCTTGCTCTTGGTTTCCTTCAGTTCACGGCGGAGCTCTTCCGCCAGCGACTCAAGGTTCGTGCGCTCCAGCAGCTCGCGCACCGCGTCGGCGCCCATGAGCGCGCGGAAGGCGTTGCCGAACTTCTCAACCGCGGCGCGGTACTCGTCCTCGGTGAGCATCTGCTTGAACTTCAACTCCGTATCACCCGGATCGACCACCACGTAGTCCTGGAAGTAGATCACCTTCTCCAGGTCGCTGGTCTTCATCGCCAGCAGGTTGCCCAGGCGGCTGGGCACGGCCTTGAAGAACCAGATATGCACCGTCGGTGCCGCGAGGTTGATATGCCCGAAGCGCTTGCGGCGCACGCGTGAATGCGTGACCTTCACGCCGCAGCGTTCGCAGATGATGCCCTTGTACTTCGTCCCGCGGTACTTGCCGCAGGCGCACTCGTAGTCGCGCTCGGGCCCGAAGATCCTCTCGCAGAACAGGCCGTCCTTCTCAGGGCGGTACGTGCGGTAGTTGATCGTCTCGGGCTTCTTCACCTCGCCGTACGACCACGACCGGATGTCGTTGGGCGAAGCGAGGGTGACCTTGACGGCGGAAAAATCGTTCACACGGTCGTACACGGTCTCGGTGGCCATGCGACGCATCTCCAAGGCTGCGGTGCGGAAGGGGCTGGGTTGCCGATCGTCGTGATCGGCTCAGTCCCCGTCGCGTACCGGGTGTGGTGACTCAAAGTAAACCGACGGTTCAAACCGGACCGCTGATCTTCCGCCCGCGTGGCCGGTCCGCACCACGCGAGCGACGCAAACGACGGTGGCTCTTTACAGAACCGCCGCGCCTTCCGTGCGCTTCTTCTCGAGGTTGATGTTCATGCCCAGACCCTTGAGTTCCGAGCACAGCACGTCGAACGCCACGGGCATCCCCGCTTCCAGCGTGTTCGTGCCCTTGACCATCGCCTCGTAGATCTTCGTCCGGCCTTCGACGTCGTCGGACTTGACCGTCAGAAGTTCCTGCAGGATGTACGACGCGCCGTACGCCTCGAGCGCCCAGACTTCCATTTCGCCGAAGCGCTGGCCGCCGGTCCGCGCCTTGCCACCCAGCGGCTGCTGGGTGATCAGCGAGTACGGGCCCGTCGCGCGGGCGTGGATCTTGTCGTCCACCAGGTGGTGCAGCTTCAGCAGGTACATCACACCCACCGTCGTCTTCTGGTGGAACGGCTCGCCCGTCCGACCGTCGAACAACTGGATCTTGCCGCCACGAGGCATCTCGACCATCAGCTCGCGCGGGTGCGGGTGCTTGCCTTCCTTCGCGTACTGCTCACGCTTGCTGCGGACAAAGGCGTTCGCCTCGTCCACCGCCGCGTGAACCTCGTCCTCAGTCGCACCGTCGAAGACCGGCGTCACCGCCTGCATCCCCAGGATGTTCATCGCCCAGCCAAGGTGCGTCTCGAGGATCTGACCCACGTTCATGCGGCTCGGCACGCCCAGCGGGTTCAGCAGAACGTCCACGGGGCTCCCGTCCTCCATGAACGGCATCTCTTCCTCGGGAACGATGCGGGCGATCACACCCTTGTTCCCGTGGCGACCGGCCATCTTGTCACCCACAGACAGCGTCCGCTTCGTGGCAAGATAGACCTTCACCATCTCCAAAACGCCGCTGGGAAGCTCGTCGCCACGCTTCATGTGGTCGAGCTTCCGCTTCTTCTCCGCCTTCACCGCATTAATGCGCGGCCAGAACTGGCGGTAGATCTTCTCAGCCGATTCCTTCGCTTCCTTGCTGCCCTTCATCCACTTGTCGCTGAAGCCTTCGATCTGCTCCAACAGAACTTCGGGCAGGTCGCTCGCACCGACCTTCTGACGCGTCGTCGGGTCGACCATCGGCGTACCCAACGCCTCGTTGATGGCGTTGACCATGTCCCGGAAGATCCGGATGGCCTTGTCGTCCATCTCCTTCGTGTACGTCTCCATCATCGTCTTCAGCTGCTTCTTCTGCTCCTCGTTCATGTGCAGACGACGGCTGAATCGCTTCGCGCCGATGACGATGCCCTCAACGCCTGCCGGCACCTCCAGCGAGTCGTTCTTCACGTCCTCGCCGGCCCGGCCGAAGATCGCGTGCAGAAGCTTCTCTTCCGGGGTCAGTTCGCTCTTGCTCTTGGGGCTGACCTTGCCGACGAGGATGTCGCCGGGACCCACGCGAGCGCCGAGGCGGATCACGCCGTGCTCGTCAAGGTTCCGCAGCATCTTCTCGCTGACGTTCGGGATATCGCGGGTGAACTCCTCGCGACCCAGCTTCGTCTCGCGGACTTCCACCTCGAAAGCGTCGATGTGGATGCTCGTGAAAGCGTCGTCCTTCACCAGACGCTCGTTGATGACGATGGCGTCTTCGAAGTTGTAACCGTCGAAGGTGTTGAACGCCACCAGCGCGTTCTTGCCGATCGCCAGCTCACCCATCCGCGTGCTGGCGCCGTCGGCGATGATCTCGCCCTTCTTCACCTTCTGACCGGGCTTGACAACCGGACGCTGGTTCTGGCACGTCCGCTCGTTCAACCCCGCGAACTTCCGCAGTTCGTACTCATCGCTGTTGTCGATGATGATCCGCTGCGCGTCCACGAAGGTCACCGTGCCGGCGTTCTTCGCCTTCACGACGAACCCCGAGTTCTTGCCCAAGTCCTTCTCAAGGCCCGTCGCCACGATCGGCGGCGTCACCTTGATCAACGGCACCGCCTGACGCTGCATGTTCGAACCCATCAGCGCGCGGTTCGCGTCGTCGTGCTCAAGGAACGGGATCAACGCCGCGGAGATACCCACGATCTGCTTCGGCGCGATATCCAGATAATCAACCTGCGAGCTGTCCACCTGCGACAGTTCGCCGTTCACCCGCGCAAGGATCATGCCCTTGCGCAGATGACCGTTGCCGCCCTCCACCGCGTCGGTGGGGGCCAGGATCGCCTTCATCTCCTCGTCGGCGCGAAGGTTCACGATCTTGTCGGTGACCTTGCCGTCCTTCACCACGCGGTAAGGCGTGCGGAGGAAGCCGTACTCGTCGATGTTGCTGAAGATGCCCAGCGAAGCGATGAGACCGATGTTCGTACCTTCGGGGGTCTCGATCGGACAGATCCGCCCATAGTGCGAGATGTGCACGTCGCGGACTTCGAAGCCCGCACGCTTGCGGTTCAAGCCGCCCGGCCCGAGGGCCGACAGACGACGCTCGTGCACCAGGCTGCTCAGCGGGTTCGTCTGGTCGACGACCTGGCTCAGCTCGCTACGCCCGAAGAAGAAGTCGATCGCGCTGCTGATGCTCTTGGAGTTCACCAGGTCGCTGATCTTCATCAGCTCGCTGGGGTCCTTCACGCTCATGCGCTCCTGCACCGTCCGCTTGAGCTTCAAGAAGCCCTTGCGCAACTCCTCAACCGCCAGTTCGTCCAGCGTCCGCAGACGACGGTTGCCCAGGTGGTCGATGTCGTCGGGCTGCGCAACCGGGAACCCGGTCTTCGGGTCCACGCGCTTGCTGCGCAGGTCCAGCACGTACTGGATCACCCGCAGGAAGTCCTCCGCGCGGATGAACATCATGTCCTCGGGGACGTTCAGGTCGAACTTGCGGTTGATGCGGAAGCGACCGACCTTGCCCAGGCGATACCGGTTGTCGTCGAAGAACTTCTCGACAAACAACTGCTTCGCCTTCTCGATCTGCGGCGGGTTGCCCGGACGCAGCTTCGTATAAATCTTCAGCAGCGCCTGCTCGTACTCGCTCTCGGCCTCGAACTGCTCCAGCTTCTCCTGCGCAACCGTGTTCAGGATCAGCGGGTCGCTGGGGTTCTGGATGACGCGAACCGTCTTCAGCTTGCTGGAGGTGATCTTCGCCGCCGCCTCCTCGCCGATCTTCCGGCCCACGTGCACGAGCTCTTCGCCCGTCTCGGTGTCGATGATGCTCGCCGCGGCGTAATGGTCGGGCTTGACCTGCTCCGCCTTGATCTCGCTGATCTCGTAGAACAGGCTCAGCACCGCCTCCGTGCTGCTGACGCTCTCATCAAGGCAGCGCAGGAACGTGGTCGCGGTGAGCTTGGTCGACTGGTCGATCCGCATCGCCAGCTCGTCCTTCTTGGTCACTTCAAGCTCGATCCACGAGCCGCGCTCGGGGATGATGCGCGCGCTGTGCAGCGGGCGGTCGCCTTCCGCGCTGACGATCGAGAAGTCCACACCGGGCGAACGGTGAAGCTGGCTGACGATCACGCGCTCGGCGCCGTTGACGATGAACTCGCCGCCGCCCATCATGATCGGGAACTCGCCGAGGTAGATATCTTCCTCCGCGACCTCCTGCTGACCCTCGCGCTTGAAGCGCACGGTGACCTTGAACGGCGCACCGTACGTCAGCCGCAGCTCCCGGCACTCGTCCTGGGTGTACCGCGCTTCTTCCAGCACGTACCGCACGTACTCCAACTGCATCGTCCCGTCGTACGACTCGATCGGGAAGACCTCGCGCATCAACGCCTCAAGACCAACGCTCGGGTCGCGCTCGTCCGGGTTCGCCTTGTTCTGAAGAAAGCGCTCGTACCCGTCCACCTGGATCTTCGTCAGATCGGGGACCGAAGTACCGTCGCCACGCTTGGAATACTCGCGCACTTTGATCTCGGCCATCGATTTCACCTTCCGATGGAGACACCGATCGCCCAGCCCGTCGCCGATCGTGGGCGAGCGGGGGGCGAATCGCTTGAAAAGTTGGTTACAGCTGTTTGGTCATGCCGGGCCGCGCAGAACCCGCCACTGTAGAGGCCCTCTCGGTCCAAAAGCAAGATAAACTTGGAGAAATCCTGAAACAACGAAGCGGGGTCCGTCCGGGAGTGACCGAACGGACCCCGCTTATTTTCCAAACATGGCTCGTTCCACAGGCCTCGGTGCTTTCACGGAATTCGCACCTTCATACAGGCGCTCCCGTCAAAGCCCCTCGCCAGCGGCACCCAAACCAGCCCGCCCGATCAGCCCGGCGCTCTCGCGTCGACCGACCAGCCAACCGGTTCAGGCCGACCCTTCGACCACCCCCGCCCAAAAATTAGTCGAGGGTGACGGTCGCGCCGACCGCTTCGAGCTTCTTCTTGAGGGCCTCGGCATCAGCCTTCGGCATACCTTCCTTGAGCTTCTTCGGGGCGCCGTCAACCAGGTCCTTCGCCTCCTTGAGGCCCAGACCCGTCGCCTCGCGGACGACCTTGATGACGTCGATCTTCTTCTCGCCCGCGGCCTTCAGCGTCACGTCAAAGGCGCTCTTCTCCTCAACCGGAGCAGCAGCAGCCGCCGGAGCAGCAGCAACAGCCACGCCGCCAGCCGCGGCCTCGATGCCGTAGGTGTCCTTCAGGTACTTCCCAAGCTCCACGGCCTCCTTGAGCGAAAGGCCAGCCAGCTTGTCACCGAGTTCGTTGATCGTCATGGGAAACTTCCTCTGTCAAAACACTGCTCCACCAGTGGGTCCGGACCAGTTCCGGCTCTTTAACCCGCCAAAGAAGATCCTCGGCATGGGCCAGTAGTAGATGGGTCAAGATTATTCACCCCCCAACCCCCCGGGACAAGCCCCCTTTTCCTACCTTCATTCTGGCACACCCACACGAACAAAAAACAAACTGTGGTCTCGCTGAGCAATCACTCGCCGTGACTTGATGTGCCAGCGCCGGTCGACGCGCCCAGCTGAACCGCTCAACCTCACTGCACCATGCCGAGCTGCGCCTCAAACCCACCGAGACTGATCCGTGTACGTTTGTCCCGATCGGTTCGAGATCGAATCGCCTTCCCCGTCAACTCCAGGTTCAGTAGCGCGCTGCGAATCTGCGCTCGCGAGCCGCCGCTGCGACGTGCAAGTTCCAACTCACTCGACCCTGAACCCGCATCGTGCTTCAACGAGGCCAGCACCGACGCGCGCAGATCTCCCCGAAAATCCGCCCGCGCAATCAGATCAGGATTCCGCGCCATAATCCACGACGCGGGCCTCAGCGCATCGTCCCTGAGTTCGATCTCCTCACACCACAACCCCCACCGCACCGAGAGCAGCGACGCACGACGCCGTGAGCGTGCCGCGAGTTCAGCCGAGGTTCTTTCCACCTCAAACAGCGGGCACGGCTCGTTTCTTGGCGATAAATCACGAAGCACCGATGCGAACTCCGCGGGGTGAGTTCCCTGCTGGGCGATGTCCAGAAGCAGTCCCAACGCGGCACGATCCGCACGATCAAGTTCGTCGCGAATCAGCCGCTTCAAGCGGTGCTTGGCGATCAAGCCGCCGTAACGATGCAGCCACGTCGCCGCCAGGATGAACAGCCGCGCCATCCCGGGAGCTTCGCGTGCGGTCTCCAGCAGCAGACGCTCCAGATCCGGAGTCTCGGCACTTTCCGCAGCCGAAAACCCCGCACCAAGCCGGGCCCACTGGCTGATCACCATGTCCAGTCGCTCACGCACGGTCATCGATCTCCATCAAATCCAACACTTCTCTGGCCTCAGCGATCTGATCGCCCGCTGTCCCTTTCCGAGCGAGTCCGTCCAGGTACCGTCGCACAAACTCAACATCATCCCGCCGCGGCTTCATCGAGCGGATGTCCTCAAGATCCTGCGCCCGACCGGCGAGCACCTTCATCGCCATCAAGTCCACGCGACTGACCGCGAAGACCCGCAATCAACCCCACGATCCGACCCAGACCCGCCGACTCTGCCAGTCATCGGGCAGTACGTCGCGCCGAATCTGGACCTGACTATTCAGCCATGTCGGGGGCAGACCGAGATCCTTCGCGACTTCCGCGGCCGCACTCTCCACAGCCCAGGTCGCATCCTCGGGCGCATACACCATCACGTCGCAGTCGGTCGTAGTCCGCCCAGCCGGCAGTACGCCGGTCAACATCCCCGCCGCACCACCGACCAACAACAACTCAACCTCGGTGCGGAACGAAAGCCGCTGACCGAGCCTTTCCAACGCGTGTTCAACGGCACCGCTCTCCATAATCGATGCACTTGTATGTCGGTATAATCATACACACATTCTCCTATTTCATAAGAGAAAGCAACGGATAACGCGACGAAAGCCGGAAGAGCCGGCACAAATATCCAATCAATAACCAAACAAACTACCCACCCAGCAGGTTGCCCCTACCCCGCCGTTCGCGCGCACTCCTCATGGCTCTTGTGCGTCTCATCTCATCGATTCTGGACATCCCCGGGCTTCTTCATCCCGTTCGCAACATACGCCACCCGCTCACCCCCCACTTTCCCAGACGCCTTCTCCCACTGTTTCAGTTCCGCCGGCTGGGGAATGCTCTTGAAGGCGATGTGCCTCGGCGCGCTCGATCGGTTCCCCTGCATCGACGCCGGGTAGATCATGTCGCGCCCGAACTTCTCGTTGATCTTGTCCATCGCCTGCCCGGCCTTATCCCGCGGCTTGTTCTCAACAAACAACGGCAGCGTCATCGACGCCTCCGGCTCCAACTCCAGCAGCGTCACCCCCACCATCCTCAATCGGCGGGGCCTTTCGCCTTTCGTCATCGCCATCCACTCTTCTCGCGAGGGCAGCATACGCGTCAGGCTCAGCGTGTCGTTCGTCGGCGGCTCCAAAACCCGCACCACCTCCCACCCTGCCTTGCCCGACCAGCTTCGGCGCTTCTGTCCCTCCGCGCCGGGCTCAACCTCCCACCGTTCGCCGACGTGCTCCTGCGTTTCGATTCGCGCCCAGCAGACCATCTTCCCTGCGACAAACCCGCCGGCACGCGCACGCTCCGCCGCCTTCGTCATCAGCTTCACCAGCACGCCCCACGCCTGCTCCGGCGCGCGTTTCTCCGGCGGCAGCACGTGCTGATGCCCGATCGAGCGTGTGACCTCGCGACGCGATGCGTACTGCTCGCCGCGAAGGGCGCGGTACATCCTCACGCCGTCGACGCTCTTCCAGATGTCGCGCATCTGCTGCTCGCTGAGGGCGCACAACTGCTCGAAGCTGGTGATGCCGCGGGCCAGCAGCCGCCGCTCCATCGCCGGACCGATCCCCACCAGGTCGTTGAGCTTGACCGGGTACAACCGCTGCGGCAGCTCGTGCTTCTCGATGATCACCAGCCCGTCGGGCTTTTGCAGTTCGGTTGCGAGCTTCGCCAGAAGCTGGTTCGGCGCAATGCCGATCGAGCACGTCAGGCACTCGCCGACCTGCTGGCGGATCGCCTGCTTGATCCGCCTCGCCAGCGACTCCGCCTCCGCGCGCTCACGCTGCTTGCCCGTCAGCACGCACTCGATCTCGTCGATCGACCACGTCTTGTGCACAGGCCAGACCGAGTCCACCGCCTCGCGCACGGCATAGTGCATCCGCCCGTACAGCCCGGTGGTGGTGAGGCGAAAAACGATGTCCGGGCATTTCTGCCGAGCTTCGAGCACGCCGGTGCCGGTCTTCACCCCGAAACGCTTGGCTTCCACGCTGGCCGCGAGGCACGAGGTGTACTCGGTGTCGACGGCGATCACACCCACAGGCCGCCCGCGCAGCTCCGGGTGCACCTGCTGCTCGCAGGAGGCGAAGAATGAGTTCATGTCGATGTGCAGGGAGTGGAGCATCGACGATCACCGCTTGGGCAGAATCGGACAAAGTCCAAACAAATATACCCTGAGTCGATTGCTGTACCAACAGAATCCGATCGTGGACTCCGTTTTTGCCAAAATCCCGCAAAAACCAAAGTTGAATCTTGGAATTACCAAAGTTCAATCTTGGAATTCCAGATACACTTCCGCATGGTCGTTCGCGACGTTCAACCCACTTTCTTGAAGGCGCTGTCGAGCTTTCCCGTCGTCTCTTTGACCGGTCCCCGGCAGAGCGGCAAATCGACACTTTGCCGAACGTTGCTTCCCGGCAAGCCCTACCAGAACCTCGAATTGCCGGACCTTCGTGCTTTCGCGGTGGATGATCCGCGCGGGTTCCTCGCACAGTTTCCTGGAGGCGCGATCATCGACGAAGTGCAACGCGCTCCCGACCTGCTTTCCTATCTCCAACCCATCGTCGATGAAGACCCCACGCCGGGGCGATGGGTCCTCACCGGTTCGCAGAACTTCGGGATGATGGAGAAGGTCACCCAGTCGCTCGCCGGCCGGGCTGGCGTTCTTCGACTTTTACCCATGTCCCGATCCGAGATCGTGCGGTTTCCTTCTTACCCGCAGTCGCTCAACCAGTCCCTCTTCGCCGGCGGCTATCCGCGGATCTTCGATCGGAACCTCGACCCTGCAGAGTGGCTCGCCGCGTACGTTGCGACGTATGTCGAACGCGACGTGCGCGCGGTTGCCCAGATCCGTGACCTTTCCGTTTTTCAGCGGTTCCTCCAGCTTTGTGCCGGACGCACCGGGCAGTTGCTGAGCATCACCGCGCTCGCCGCGGATTCTGGAATCTCTCAGCCCACGGCCAAGGCCTGGCTCTCCATCCTCGAAGCCAGTTCCATCGTCTTCCGACTTCAACCCTGGCACACCAATCTCACCAAGCGATTGACGAAAACCCCGAAGCTCCACTTCATCGATACAGGTCTTGCCTGCTGGCTGCTGGGGATCAGGTCCTCTGACCAACTCCGCCTGCACCCGCTCCGCGGCGCGATCTTCGAGTCGTTCATCGCCGGCGAAGTGCTCAAGCACCGCGCGAACAGTGGCGAATCCGCCGGTCTCTACTTTTACCGAGACTCATCGCACCTCGAGGCCGACCTGCTCATCGACCGCGGCACCTCGCGCACCATCATCGAGATCAAGGCCGGTCAAACCGTCAACGACGACCTGCTCAAGCCGCTCTTCAAGGTGCGTGAAGAGATCTCCGCTGCGGGGCCCGTCGAAGCGCTGGCCGTCTACGGCGGAGATCTTCTCCAACCGCGTTCGAACCTGACCGTCGTTCCCTGGTCACGCCTTCACGAACACCAACGGCTGCTCTGACTCGCGCGATCAGCGTTGTGCAATCGTCACCATCGTGTGGTCCAACCCAAAGCAAAGAAAAAGACCCCGGCATGAAACCGGGGTCTTTCGTGATTCACTCTGCGAAACTCTGCCGGCGTGCATCAAGCCGCAGGGCTCGCTTCACGCCGCGATTCGTCCGCTGAACTGGCTCGCACGCGGCGGTTTGAAGGCCGAGTACGCGTCGATCACGCGGCGGATCGTTGGATTATCAGGCCTTCTTGGTGATGGCTTCGCCCTTTTCGAGCTTGCCTTCGATGGCCTTGATGATGCCAGCGAGGTTGGACCCGGGGCCCTTGACCTGCGCGACGAGCTTCTTGCCCGGGGAGACCAGGAGGGTGACGACGTTGCCGATCGCCTCGCTCTTGGTGGGGTACTTGCTGAGTTCCTTGACGCCCTTATCGCCGGAGAAGAGGTTGCCGTCGAGGATGGCGCCCTTCAGCTCCAGACCGGGGAAGTCCTTGAGCTGATCGACGATCTCGCGGGCGACCTCGACGACGGAGGCGCCGCCGAAGGCCAGGGCGCTGGGCCCGGTGAGCAGGCTTGCGAGCCCTTCGAGCCCGGTACCCTTGAACTTCTTGCGGGCCAGGGCGTTGCGGACGACGACGAGCTTGATCTTCTTCGTCGCCAGCTTCCGACGCAACTTGGTCGCGTCGATGCCCTTCATCCCGCGGATAGAGATGACCATCGCGTCGGCAGTGTCGCCGATCTTCGCGGTGTAGTCCTTCTCGATAAGGCTTTTCACGATCTTGGACATGGCTTCTTCCTTCGCCGGTGCGTTGGTGCGTTGTTCACGCACACGCCGCGGTCTGTGCAGGCTCTTACTTGGTCTCGAGGACCTCGACGTACTTGACCTGAACGCTCGGGGTCATCGCGCCCGCGACGTACACCGACTTGATGAACGCGCCCTTCGTCGTCGACGGACGCAGCTTCACGATGTGCCCGATGAACGCGTCGAGGTTCGCGGCAAGGTCCGCGTCCTTGAAGCTCATCTTGCCCAGAACCGCGTGGATGTTCCCGCCCTTGTCGTTGCGGAACTCCACCTTGCCCGCCGCGAACTCCTTGACCGCTTCCACGATCTTCGGGGTCACAGCGCCGGTCTTCGGCGACGGCATCAGGCCCTTCGGACCCAGCACCTTACCCAGCTTCGACACGATCTTCATCATGTCCGGGGTCGCAACCGCCACGTCAAAGTCCATCCACCCGCCCTCGATCTTCGCCACGAGCTCTTCAGCCCCGGCCTCGATCGCGCCCGCGGCCTTGCACTCCGCGACCTTGTCGCTCGTGCAGAACGCCACGACCTTCTTGCTCACGCCGATGCCCTTGGGCAGCGACACCGAGCCGCGGATGCCCTGCTCAGCCTGAGCAGGATCGATGTTCAGGTGCATCGCGACGTTGATCGTCTGATCAAACTTCGGCGCCTTGTACTTCTTCAGGGTCGAAACGGCCGCCAACGAATCCATCGCCTCCGAGGGCTTCAACGCGGCGTTCGCCTTGCTTCGCTTGCTCTGGTATGTCATGTGATTTAGCCCTCCACCACCACGCCCATGTTGCGGCATTGACCCTCGATCATCCGCGCAGCCGCGGCGATGTCGTCCGTGTTCAGGTCCTTGATCTTCTCTTTCGCGATCGCCTCAAGGTCCGACCGCTTGAGCTTCCCGACCTTGTTCTTGTTCGGAACGCCCGAGCCCTTCTCGATCTTCGCGCGTTCCTTGATCAGCACGCTCGCGGGCGAGCTCTTGATCTCGAACGTGAAGGACTTGTCGGTGAAGGTCGTCACCACGCAGCCGACGATCTTGCCCTTCAGGGCCGCCGTCTTGGCATTGAACTGCTGGATGAACTGACCGGGGTTGACGCCGTTGGCGCCCAGCACCGGACCCAGGGGTGGTGCGGGCGTCGCCGACCCACCGGGGGCCATGATCTTGAACGTGGATTTGATTTCCTTCTTCGCCATCTTTTTGAACCTCCCGCCGGCCCGGGGTTCTTCCCCAAGCCCTGTCCTTTGAAGTTCAGACAGGGCGAGCTCGGCAGTTCGTGCGGCCGCCGATCTAAACGCCCGATCGGCTGGGCAAAGTTGTGGGAGAGAAGTATTGACACCCTCCCCTGCAAAGTCCAATTGGTGAGACGCGCATAAATCACGGCATCCACGCTAGTGGTGCCCAGTCCGTACGCACCTATTGCCACCAGAGACCCCGAAATGCGCCAGCGGAGTTCAACTACTTGGTAAGTGATCGGGGTGGATTTCACCTAGTTCAGGAAAATGTTCGGATGATTCGGTACAATCTGGCCGGCTAACCGATTGACGAAGGCACTTTTTGAGTTTACCTTTGAGTATACCCAATGCGCAATCCGATCAGTATGCTCTGCCTGAAGGATGGTTGTGGGCAAACTGGCCGAGAAGGGCCAGCATGATCGAAGTGTGGAAGAGCTTGCCACCTAGGGCAAGGGCAGCTTTCTACGTTCGCTTCTGCGAGATCAGTCAGATGGGGATAAACGGAACACGCCTTCCATTCGAAAAGTGTTACGAGTTGAACGGAGTTGGCAAAGCAAAAATTCACAAACCAAATCCGGGGTGGCGGGCGTGGTATTTTCGAGACGGCAACAACAGGTACATCGTGCTCGTGGTCGACAAGAGCCACGAGAAGCAAAGCCGGGATGAAGAAACCGCGCAGGATGTTAAAGATGCTCACTTCAGATCCAAGACATCAACAAAGCAGAATCGTCCCAAAGGTTGAGCACATGAAACCTACAGCTCTAACAGATATTCCTGAGCACATTCGCCTGATAAACCAAGAGCGATACAAGAGTGAGATCGCACAAGCAATTTTTTCGCTAATGGAAGATCAAGGCTTGAACCGAACGCAACTAAGTAGACTTCTCGGAGTTTCCAAGGGTCGAGTCAGTCATATTCTTGGCGCTGGAGACCACAACTTTGAGGCGGAGACGGTCGCTGACATCTTTCTAGCTCTTGGACGCCAGATTCACGTAACACTTGGCGCTGCAAATGGTCGCGTGAGGAGTGCGACTGACGAGGTTTTTAGCACCATTGACACCTCGATCGATACCGAATCCGAAACACAACAAAGCACGGATATCTCAAATGGCAAAACACAACAGTGGGAAGTCGAGCAGTTCAAAGGATCGATCTGGCCAGGAAGCCACACCTTCACCGCAGGCAGAGCAACAGGGTGGAAATCCATTCGTTTTGAGACCAGACTTACCAACCGCATTTTTCAACAGCATGCAGGTCTCAACAAGGCAGGACGCCCAACTGATGTTGATTTCACTATTTCAACAACTCCCCGGGGCACCTGAGTACATCGAAATTTTCCGCGGCTGCACAACAAGAGACCACATTATTCGCGTTATTGATGTACTGTGCCATCGCGCAGATTACTACCCTTCCAAGCCTGAGAATCGAGAATAGTTACTTCTGTTATTAAAGCACAAACGCCCGGGCATCTCACCCGGGAGTTCGGCTTTCATTCGTGCTTCATCCGCCCACCCAACGTCCAACTGTCACTTCAGAGCCTTCTTCAACTCGTCGGTGATCCGCGCCTCGACGCCGTTGTCGATCGAACGCTGCAGCAGCCGCTTCGCCGCGGGGATCTTGTCCTGCCCTTGCAGCGCCATCACCGCCGAGAGCCACGCGCTGCCCGTCCCGGTCTTCTGTGCCCAGGCCACCGCCGCCTCGGTCACGCGCGTCATCGCTCGCTGTCCGGCACGATCCTCTCCCAGATCTTCACTCAAGGCGCGATACGCCAGCGTCGGGTCCAACGCGTACGCCAGGGCGATCATCGCTACGCCTTCGGGCTGCTGCTTGTTGGCGATCTGTGCCGCACCGAGCAGCCGCATGACGACCACGTCTTTGGGCTGATCATCGAGATGCTCGCGGAACGCCTCGACCGCGTCCTTGTACTCACCAAGCCGCATCAGCCATACGCCGCGGTCCTGCGCCTTCAGCGGCGCAACCGCTGTCGGTGCATTCGTCGGCAGTGTTTGCGTGGGCGTCTGCGTCGACGGTGCCGTCGCGGGCACCTGCGCCGGCTGCCCCGTGTTCGTATTTGTCCCGCTGGGCTGCAAGTTCGGATCGAGGTTGATGAACTCACCCGCGATGACCATGCGGTGATACCACTCCGCGCGATCCGAGCCGGGGTACCAGTACCACGGATAGCCATAGCCGCGGTAATAGCGCCGGTACCGCGGATACACCGCGCCGGTGAGGTCGTTGATCACCAGACGCCCGCGGAAGTCGCTGGTCGTCACATCGCCCCGGAACGAGAAGCCCGAGCCGCTGCTGAAGCCAAAGTTCCCGCCGTCACCGATCGACACCGCGCCGCCGAAGCCGTTGCCCACGATGCGATCAGGCCGACGCCCGCCCAACTGATCAGCAGGCCTGGGCGTGCGATCGATGATCGCCGGCACGATCGGATTCACATCCACACCACCACCCACGCCAGGCCCGAGCACGCCCGGCCCGCGAATCACCCGCTGCGGCGGGGGCACATAGTTCGGCCCGGGCAACGCCATCGGATACATCGGTGTGATCGAAATCGGCACCGACGGCGTGATCGACGGGCCATAGGGCCTCAACGGCACCACGAACGGCAACCCCCCGTTCGGAACCCCGGGCTGCAAAACCACCGGCCCGCCCCCACCATTTCCCGAAGGCCGCGATGGCGTGCTCGGCGAGTTTCCACCGCCCGGCGCAGGCGCCGGTGCAGGTGCCGCCGCCGGTGCCGCGGGGGCGGCCGCGGGCTGGCCCTGCGCCATCACCGCCGCCGCGTTGATCGTCAGCATCAACCCCGCCACCAGCGACATCGCCCGCATCCGCGGAGCGATCACGCCGCCTTCGTTCTTCGTCGTGTTCTTCATGGCCTTCACCGCCGCCGTTCGTGCGTTCATCGGTCGCCCTCCCGAGTCGAAGCCCTGTGATTCGCCGCAGCGTTCACTTCGCCCGCGGCCTCACGCGACGGTTCATTCGCGCAAGTGCTTCGACTCCATGAGTTTACGTTCAATTTCGTTCCAAGGGGGGTCAAGATTCATCCCCGCACAAAGGATTTACCCTTGATTCCTTCACCCCCCCACTTCCCGATTCCTCACCCCCATCCCATCGCGGACCTTCCCACACCCCCATCCGCCGTGGTCACCCCCGGGCCAACGCGATACGCTGGAACCATGACCCAACCCCGCCCGGCTTTCATCCCCGCGCCGACTCATCGGACATCCACACGTTCTCGGAGCTTCGCTTCCACCCTGCGAATCGCGACATTCTCCGCCCTCGCGGCCGGGCTCTGCCTCCTTCCCGCCTGCACCAGCGTTGAAAACTGGTTCAGTTCCTCGGGCTCGATCTCCACCGTCTCGGTCATCACGGGCAAGTACATCGAGGGCGATCTTCCCTCGGCCGTCTACACCATGCCCGACGAGTTCACCGCCGACGTCTACCTGACCAACCTCCCCATCTCGCGTTTGGGCGATGCGAGCGACAACCTCGCCGACCTCTCGGGCACCGTGGTGCACATCCACGTCTTTCTCGTCCCCGCCGCGGGCAAAACCCCCATCGCCCAGCACGCGGTGAACGCCTCCGTCCGCCAACTCGTGCTCAGCTCAGGCCAAGCCGGTCTCTACAGCGGCGGCGGCTTCGTCTTCACCGACGAGCCGGGCGATTCGTCCTACGCCGCCAGCGTCCGCGACAGCTCCATGCGCCTCGCGGTGGCCAGCCCCGGCTTCGTCGACCAGCTCGGGCAAGCCAACCTCACCGGCGGCTTCAACGCCAACCTCGACGACAAAGCCGCACGACTCATCGCCGGACGCCTCGCCCAATACGCACTCACGCTCCCCAAAGCCGAAGTGCCCGCCGCCGTGACCAGCGAAACGCCGGCGAAGAAGTGAGATCAGGCAATCGGGATTCGGCAATCGGCAATCGCAGAACGAACCAGCGGCATCATCGCTGATTCACGCTGTCCTTCAGATTTGCCATTTGGCCATTTGCCATTTGCTATTTGCCTCCCGCCCACCACGCCTCGATCAACCGCGTCGCTGCTCCGTTGTACAGCTCTTTCAGCGTCTGCGCATCCAGCGACAAGCCGCGGATCATCGGCGCGCTCATCGCGTCGTACTTCGTCGGCTCCACCATCTTCAGGTCCGGGTCCGCGATCGGGCTCTCGGCGTGGTAGTCCGTCTCGAACATCGCCCGCAGCGCCCAGTGCCGCGAGCAGTACAGGTCGAACGCCTCCTCGGGCGAGCTCGCCAGGTCGCCCATCGGGCTCATGCCGCCCTTGGTCGGTGAGAGCTGATCTTCCATCACCACCAGGTCGGTGCCGAAGAGCACGCGCCCGCGCCACTTGACGAAGAACTCGCGCACCTGCTCGCGCGGGTGCTTGCTCAGTTCGCGCACGATCCACTTCGTCGCCGACGTATCCAGGTGCAGGTTCGGGTGCGCCGTCAGCATCGAATCCAGAAAGCCCAGATCCTCAGGCCACCCGCCCATGTGCGCCGCGATCCACGGGCGCGGAAACTCATCGAGCATCCGCCGCAGACCGACATATTGGTGCGCCTTGGTGCCGTACGTTGAACCGTCGCGGTACTTCGTGCTGAACCACGTGTCCGGGTCGGCCACGTGCACCATGAACATCATCCCCAGGCTCATCGCCAGCTTGCAGTGCTCGCGCCGGATCGGCGAATCGATGTCCGCCAGATCCGTCGCGCCCCCCGGCACGATGTCGCGCAGCCGAGGCGAGGCCCAGATCTTCATCATCCGCGCCCCGAACTTCGCGTGAAACGTCTCGATGTCTTTGAGGTATTGCCCCCGGTGCGCCGCCGCCTTGTCCGGATGCCCCCACGTCGGGATCGCGATAAACCGGATCGAATCCCCCAGCGCATCCGCCACCGGCTGCGCCAGCGGAAGCTGCGTCATGGTGTACGTCCGCGTGACGCCGAAGAGCTTGCGGGCCTCGTCGTACAGCCGGCACGCCCGCTCGCCGTGGATGTGCGTGTGCGCGTCGATGATCGGGTACCCCGGGTTCCCCAGCTTCTGCGCCATCGCGCGGTAATCCCAACCAAACCGATTCGCCGGCCCAACCTTGCCCGTCCCTGAGCTGCTCATACCCAGAGGCTAGGTCCACGCAAACCCCGCAATCTCAGAGACCCGACTCGCGGCGATTCCCGGTGGGGCAAAGTGGCAGAAATCCCGCCCCCCCCCCCCCCAAAACCCCCCCCCCCCCCCCCTGACCCCGCCCCTGCCGTCACCCCCCCGACCCCGCCGCTCGCTCTTCATCGCTCAAATCAACCAACCCGGGCGGCGTCAACAGCACCGCCGATCCGTCAACGTCATGAATCGTGCGGATGTTCCCGAAGACATCCTCATACCGCCGCCGCAAGTTCTC
>JACVCS010000127.1 GCA_016741915.1 Phycisphaerales bacterium
ACCCCCACCACCTGCCGCAGCCCCGCCTGGACGTGTTCCGCCGACTTTTTGCCGCCCGTACCCGCTCCGACCTCCCCCGGTTGAGCCCCCGGTTGAGCCCCCCGCCGCCGACGGCTAACATCGCTCCAGCCGCGGGCGTAGTTCAGCGGTAGAACGTCAGCTTCCCAAGCTGAATGTCGGGAGTTCGATCCTCCTCGCCCGCTTTGAAAAAGGCCCTTCCCGATGCGGGGAGGGCCTTTCTTCTTGGACCTTGAGACGCGAAGAAAATCTCGAATCGCGCCACGGGAGATAGGCGGGAGAAAGCGCGGGGCCTACGTGGCGTGGGAGTTCTCGGGCGCTTCCAGGTTGGGGAGCATCAAGATCATCACCATCAAGCGCGTCACGCGATAGGCCGCGAGGCTCGCCGCGACGACGACGAACGCAGAGCCCCCCGCGATCCACCGCGACCACGCGCCGAAGTCTGTCACGATGCCTTGCAGCGCGAGTAGGCCCATCGCGCCGCCCACCGCGATGAGCATCGCCAAGATGGCGTGCCAGTGGTACCGCACGAGTTCAGAGAAGAGGCCGCGCCGGCGCAGCGCCTTCACTGGCGCGGAACCGATGAGTGTGAACAGCAACGCGAGGGCCGTTCCTTGGAAGCCCGCGAGGATCGCGGCAGCATCTACCGCGCTACCGAGGCACCCCTTGAGCGCGTCATAGACCATCTTCGCGGGCGGGTTCCACCAAGCGACGAGGATCGCGGCTAGTAGGCCGATGCCCCACGGGTACCACCGCTCGAACCTGGCGCGCGCTCGTGCTTGGGGCAGAGCCTTCGCCAGGGGCTTCGAGACCGGCGGGGTCTCGGCGCTCATGGAGGATGGGACAGTGACCACACTCATCCTTGGTTGCCCGCTTGGCGGCGGAAAACGTCCTTCCGCTCGTTCAGTGCTCCTGAGAGCTTCTTCTGGCAGTCTGTACGGTCGAGATGCCTACCCTGTTCGTCAATCGTTAGGAATATCGGCTCGCGGGCCCGGAGGAGGTCCAGTTCTTCGAGGGGGGCGTCGTCCCCGTCCGATGCCTTCACCTTGACCGTCCGAACGGGGGAGTGGTCGTCGGCGGTCGTCGTCCCGATCTTGGCCAGAGTTCGCGCGATGGTCTTCGCCGTATTGACGACAAGCCCCTCGCCCTTCGTGTGGCCCATCGTGACCTCCACCCGCACGTTCACTCCGCCCAGGTCTTTCAGCATCTTGATAGCGTGCCCAACCGATCCGCCCATGTCCCGGAGTTCCTGCATCCCATCGGGATCGGACAAGGCGAACTCGACCGCCTGAACGTACTGCTTGCTCTGCAACTGTTGGAGCATGTCCTCCCGGATAACAGGCTCGACCGCGATCGCGTTCGGGTAGCCCATCTTGCTGAGGAGCGCGGGCATCACGGAGTGACGAGGCCCGTTGTGGGCGTAGTGGACGACCGCCGCGCCGGGATCGGGCCAGTAGGCGAAGCACATCGGTTCGCCGAGCGCCTCGTCCTTCCCCAAGGGCAGCGCGTGAGTCTTCGTTCCATTCACGGCAACCGGAAGCGCCGACGTGCGGATGCGATAGACCGTTCCCGTGAGGATCGACCTCTGAGAGTTCCAAGTGAGTTCTTCGGCCAAGTAGTTGTGCCCGCCGTGGGAGAACTCGAAGGCGGCGGGCTTCTTCATGTACTCGACCACTGCGTCTCGCGCACCGCTCGCCGGATGATCGACCGGCGTTACCCAGAACATGAAGGCTTTGATCTCGCGCGCCATGAATGAAGTCTCCACGCTCGCCCCGGCACGCACGGGACAGGGGGCCCAGAGGGACGCCCCGGGGTTGGAACGTGAGAACAGGGTATCTCACTCCGTGAATCCACGCTCACACCCCCACCCCCTCCGCCAGCGGGTTCGGCCCGGAGTAGGCGAAGAACGCGCACACAAGCCCGGGGTCGGCACCTTCGACGCCCGCCGCGCCCTCCACACACTCTTCAAGCCCAGGCCGGACGAACTGGGTCCGAAGTTGCTTGATGATCCGGTTGATAGCGATCATCGTCGGCGGGTGCGCGACGGCCCGCCGGACGAGTTCCGCGTCGTCGTGGGGTCGGATGCTGGGCCTCATCCCCGACCCCCCATCCAGAACGGTCGGGTTCCCCACCGGGCCGCCGCCGCGAGGGCCGCGGCGCTCCCGTGCTGCGCCTCGTAGGCGGCCTGTTGGGTGACGTTCCACGTCGGGCCGGGCTTGAAGCAATCCGGCGCGCCCACTCCGACGCCCAGGGCGGGAGGCTTGGCCCCGCCGCCGACGGACGAGGGCCACCAGGAGGCCAACATCAGAAGAGAATGCTCAGCCCTATTCCCATGAACACGTTGTCTGCCTTGCTGTTCAGCCCGAAGCCCACCCGCGCATCGAGCTGGATGCGTGGCGTGAGGAGGTATGTCGTTCCGAAATCCACCGAATGGCTCGGGCCCGTGCCCTGGCCCGCGGGGAAGACGGTGTAGTACTCCGCGAAGACGCCCCAACGGTCTGAGATCGCGTAGGTGCCGCAGATGGACGCCGCCCCTTGCCAGAATCGGTCGCCATCGCTGGTAGTCCAGCTCGCGTTGATGTTGCCGTAGACGCCGAAGCCCTTGAGCGAATCGCCGCCGAGCTTTTCGAGGTCGTAGGACCAGATCAGCTTCACGGTCGGCTCGGCACGACGGCTGCTGATGCCGTCGCTGCCTGCGCCGGTCGTGGTCGCGGCCCCGAGCGCCAGACGGGGGATCGCTCCGTCTTGGTCAGTGAGCTTGAGCTTGAAGCCGAGCGAGAAATCGCTCCAGCCCTCGGTGGACCGGAAGCCTGAGCCCGTGTCGTCGCCAGAGCGCGACCAGACGTACCCGGAGGTCGAAAGACGCAGCTCGAAGCGGTCGTCGATGAGCCCGACACGGGCGAGGAGTTCAGGGCCGTTGTGGCGCTGCGTTTCGATGCCATCGCGGTCGCGAAGAGTGAATGTGTAGCCGGTCTCGAGCTGGAGATGACCGACGGGCGCGATCCCGGCTGTGTCGCTGAAGCTTGGGCGGTCGGTGGAGATGGTGAGCTCAGGGCTGGCCCGCTTGATACTCGCAGCGGTGCTTGCTGCGGACACTGCCTTCGGTGAGGCGGCGTTGCCAGCCAAGGGCGTTTGCGGGGCAGATGCGCTCGGCAAGACGGGGCCGGTTGACGGAGGCGGGGTCTGGGCAAGCGCGGGCGCGGCGAGCGTCAGGGCGGCGGCGCAGGCGGCTGCACGGACTGGCCGCGCCGCAACCGCCATCGACAAGCACGTCTGCGTCTGGCGAAGCCGCCTCCGTTCGAGGGTTCGGCGGCTCTCGCGCCCGTCGTTGATAAGCACACGAAGCAGATTGATCTCCGCAAGGATCGCGGCGGTGACGAGCAGGATGGATAGGGCCGAGGCGACTGGTCCCGACATAGAGCGGCTCCGAAGACGGTGCGAGGAGTCAATGGCATGACTTTCGCACCCCGGCAACGCGAGACGATCAGCGCCGCATCAAGGAATGGCCCCTTCCGATCAAGCCAGCATCAAGAACCAGTCGGACGGCAAGACGGCGGGTGCAGCGCGTGACGAGCGACAACGGTGACACCACGTCTTTACGCGCCGCTTATGCGATCAGTGGCGACGTTTATGCGCTGGAGAGCGACATGCCGACCGGCGCCCCCGATCCTCTCATCGTCAGGAGTGCCCCCATGTCCGACCTCTCCGCCGTGGTGTTCTTTCTCGGGTGTCTCGCGTTGACGGCCGCGCTGATACGAGCGTGTGACTGGCTGCGCCCACGCGACGTCAAGCCCACCGACGCCCACGCCTCCGGAACCGGTTCGGAGGTGCGCCGATGAGCTGGATCTACATCATCGCCGCGCTGGTCGCCCTCGGGTTGCTGCTCTACCTGCTCGTCGCCCTGCTCAAGCCGGAGTGGTTCCAATGAACGGCCCGCTGCAACTGATGATCTCTCTCGCTGTGCTTCTCGCGTTGGTCAAGCCGCTCGGCTGGTTCATGGCTCGGGTACTCGAAGGCCAGACGGGCGACGCCCCGCTGGGGCTGGGTCGGACATTCGGCTGGCTCGAACGCATCATCTACGCCCTCTGCGGCGTGCGGATGAATGTCGAGCGCCGGCCCGTCGAGATGGGATGGGAGCCCTACACCGTCGGCATCCTGTTGTTCAACGCCATCGGGTTCGTGGCGGTGTACGCCCTCCAGAGGCTGCAGGGCGCGCTCCCTGCGAATCCAGCCGGGCTCGGCCCTGTCGAAGCCGGCTCCGCCTTCAACACCGCCGTCTCCTTCGTCACCAACACCAACTGGCAGGGCTACGGCGGCGAGACGACGATGTCGTACCTCACGCAGATGCTTGGCCTCGGCGTGCAGAACTTCCTCTCCGCTGCGACCGGCATCGCCGTGCTGGCGGCGTTGATTCGCGGGCTGGCCCGCAGGTCTTCGGCGACGATCGGCAACTGCTGGGCGGACCTCACGCGTGTCACGCTCTACATCCTGCTGCCTCTGAGCGCAGTCCTCGCGATCGCGCTGGTGAGCCAGGGGGTGGTGCAGAGCTTCCGAGGGCCGCAGACGGTCGTGCTCACCGTGCCGCTGTCGTACGACGAGCCGGTGATGAAGACCGACGCGGCGGGCAACGTGGTCAGCGATACCGAGGGTAAGCCAGTCCCGCTCACCGGCCCCGACGGCAAGCCCGTGACGAAGCTCGTCGCGGTGACGACCCAGACGATCCCCCTCGGTCCCGCCGCGTCGCAGATCGCGATCAAGCAGCTCGGCACCAACGGCGGCGGGTTCTTCAATGTCAACTCCGCCCATCCGCTGGAGAACCCAACCGCGCTGTCGAACTTTCTCCAGGTTCTCGCGATTCTCTTGATCCCCGCGGCACTGTGCTGGACCTTCGGCGAGATGGTCCGCGACCGGCGCCAGGGCTGGGCCGTGCTCGCGGCGATGCTCGTCATCTTCGTCCCGTTGCTCGCTGCGACATACGCCTTCGAATCGCGCGGCACCCCTGCTATCGCCGCTCTCGGTGTCGACACCATGGCAGGCACCGCCGGGCCCGGCGGCAACATGGAAGGCAAAGAAGCCCGATTCGGCATCGCCGACTCCGCTCTCTGGGCCGCCGCGACCACCGCCGCCAGCAACGGCAGCGTCAACGCGATGCACGATTCGTTCACGCCGCTGGGCGGGCTCATCCCCATGTGGCTCATGCAGCTCGGCGAGGTTGTCTTCGGCGGTGTGGGCAGCGGGCTCTACGGCATGCTGATGTTCGTCATCGTCTCGGTGTTCGTCGCGGGGCTGATGGTCGGTCGAACGCCAGAATACCTGGGCAAGAAGATCGATCCCTTCGAGATGAAGATGGCGGCGATCGTGGTGCTCGTGCCGTGCGCCCTGGTGCTGGTCGGGACAGCCGTCGCCGTCGCGTTGCCTGAGGGTTGGGGGGGCCGCGCCGGGGTCAGCAACCCAGGACCGCATGCCTTCAGCCAGATCCTGTACGCCTTCAGCAGCGCCGGGAACAACAACGGCTCGGCCTTCGCAGGACTCTCGGCCAACACGCCCTTCTACAACCTCGCCCTCGGGCTGGCGATGTGGTTCAGCCGGTTCTGGATCATCGTGCCGGTGCTGGCCGTGGCAGGCTCGATGGCGGGCAAGAAGATCACGCCCGCGACCAGCGGAACCTTGCCGACGCACACGCCGGTGTTCGTGGGGATGCTCGTCGCCGTGGTCATCATCGTCGGCGCGTTGACGTTCGTGCCGGCGCTGGCGCTGGGGCCGGTCGCGGAGCACCTCCAACTGTCCGCGCCCGCCCGGTAGACGCAAACGGCCCGGGCGTGGCACCCGGGCCGCGAGGGTGATCGAAATGGGGTTGGGGGGGAGGGGGGAGGCAGGAGGGCCGATCGACGAACGCCTTCAGCGGCGGCGACGCCGCACAGCCATCATGCCGCCCAGGCCCAGCATCGCCGCCGCGCCGGGGGCCGGGATGATGACGGTCATGGTGTCGCTGCCCGTCCCGTTATTGAGGTTGAAGACGTACGTGCCGGGCACGAAACCCATGCTCGTGTACGACTGACCGAAGTAGCTCGCGGTGCCAAAGAGCGGTGAGCCAGAGACATAGTTCTGCGGGAGCAAGAACCGGCCATTGAACTTCGTGAATCCAAACGGGTCACCGGTGGCGGTGGAGGCGACAGGGACCGACGCTCCTGGGCCGAGCAGCGGCCCTGTGAGGCCGGCGTAGGCTGAAACGGGTCCGCTCCCAACTCCGATGCCGTCGCTCGCGTTGTATGGCAGCGTCCACCCAGTTACAAAAAGGCTCGTCATGCCCGTGGTGTTGATCGAGCCGGAGCCGGTGATGACCACATTCCCGCCGGCCTCGGCGATCGTGAACGTCACCGCCGCCGAGGCCCGGTCGGCCGCGCCCAGCAAGAAAACACCCATCGAAGCGGACAACAAGACACTCTTTGTGCGCATCTCTTACTCCTCTTTCGGAAAGCCGCTGCACCACGGGGCGGCGGGAACGATCAATTATACTTCCCCCCCCCCCCCCCCGCAAGCGGAATCTCGCCCTCCGCCCCTCTTCAAGCGGACCAAACAGCGCGGCGACGCCACGCGGCGGAGCGTTTTCAAGACAATCGCCTGTTCTCGGACGCGTCCGCCGAGTGAGGG
>JACVCS010000037.1 GCA_016741915.1 Phycisphaerales bacterium
CGGGGTTGGGGTTGCGGGTGGGGGGGTGCGGGAGCGCAGTGGGGGCGGAGTGGGTTGTACCGCAACAGGTGCGGGCAAGGCGGGGGGGGGTTTGGGGGGGGGGGGGGGGGGGGGGGCGGGGGGGGCCGGGGGGGGGGGGGGGGGGGGTGTGTGGGGGGGGGGGGGGTGGGGGGGGGGGGGGGGGCGGTTGTTAGTGTGGGCTACGAGAAACTGGGTAAGGCGGCCGATCCCGTTCGCGGGTCGGCGTCGGGCTCGGGATTTTGGGCCTTTGTCTCGGGCTTTGTCCGATGCAGGGGTGTCGGTTTGGGTTCTGAATCGGGGCGGCGGTGATTCGAGGCGGCGGTGGGGGTGGACGCGTCCGGCGGCGGGCGTGGCGGCGGTTGTGGTTCGGAGGCGGACGGTTCGAAGGATGAACTTCATGCACCAGCACGAATGCGCGGTTGGCCTTGGCAATGCGGCGAAGAACTCCCTTGCGGGGCTTTGGCTCTTCAGGCGGAGCGGACGCCGGGTGGTTGGCGGTCTGGCGGCGGCGCTGGCGGTCTTCGCCGGCAGCAGCGTGACGCTGGGCGACGAGCCGAAGGAAATGACCGCGAACCCGACGGAAACCGCGCGTCCCGCGGCACCGGCGAAGCCGCCGGAGGGTGAGCAGATCGCCGCCCCGCTGCCCGCGGAGTTGAACCTGCGGAAGTACCCCATCAGCAAGTTCGAGCTGCGGTATCACCAGCCGGGCGAGGGGCTGCCCTCGGTTGAAGAACTGCTGCGCACGACGGTGAACATCGGGCAGGTCAACGGCGTGTACACCGGCCCGCGGCAGGGCGTGGATACGGTGCCGTTGAACCTCGGCGAGATGGACGACTCGGTCAAGCAGTTCGATGCACTCGGTGTGCTCGAAGTGACGCGGGCGATCACGCTGCGCATGCGCGACGCGGGGATCATCGCGGTGATCGTCGCCCCGACGATCGAAGAGGTCGACGACGCGGGGACCGACATGCGCGGCGGGCGGACGACCTTCCGCCTGGAGATCGTCGTCGGGCGCGTGGGTGAGATCCGCTCGCTGGCCAGCGGTGATCGCTTCGAGGAAGAACGTATCAACAACCCGGCGCACGACCGGATCAAGGAGAACTCGCCGGCCCGCGCGGGGGATTACCTGCGCAAGGACGAGATCGAGTCGTACGCCTTCCGCCTGAACCGTCACCCGGGTCGGCGTGTGGACATCGCGGTTGCGCCGGGCTCTGAGGAGACGGGCAACATCACGCTGGACTACCTCGTCAGCGAGAACAAGCCTTGGTACGTGCTGGCGCAGCTTTCGAACACGGGCACGGCGAACACCGAGCGCTGGCGCGAGCGGTTCGCCTTCGTGCACAACCAACTGACCAACAACGACGACATCCTGCGGCTGGACTATGTGACGGCCGGTTTCGCCGAGGCGCACTCGTTCCTGGGTTCGTACGAACTGCCGGTCTTTACCGACAAGCTGCGGCTGAACATCACCGGGGCGTACAACAAGTACACCGCCAGCGACGTGGGTCTGGCGAATGAGACGTTCAAGGGCGAGAGCTGGCGCGTCAGCGGCGAGCTGGCGTACAACATTTTCCAGCACGAGCAGTTCTTCCTGGACGTCATCGGCGGCGCCCGGTACGAGCACGTCGAGACGCGGAACGCCACCGCGGGCGTTTCGGGCGCGACGGATTACTTCCTGCCGCACGCGGGGATCAAGTTTGACCGCAACACGGACGTCTCCTCGCTCTTCGGGCGGGTGACGGTGGAGTGGACGAACACGAGCGTCGCGAGCACGAAGCTCAACGAGGTGCAGAACCTTGGTCGTCTGGACCCGGACTTCAACTACACGCTGCTGCGGTGGGATACGGGCGTGAGCTTCTATCTTGAGCCGCTGCTGGCGCCGGATCTGTACAACGGTCGGTACCGCCCGGTGGACAGCAACGGTCAGCCGATCTTGTGGGAGCCGGGGATGGCGCTGGTGCACGAGATTTCGCTTTCGACGAAGGGTCAGTACGCCTTCGATCGGCGGTTGATCCCCAACGCGGAAGATGTGGTGGGTGGGTTCTTCACGGTTCGCGGGTATCCGGAATCGGCCGCGGCGGGCGACAACTCGGTCGTGGCCTCGGCGGAGTACCGCGTGCACATCCCGCGTCTGTTCGGGATCTCCACCGAGAGCGGGAAGGACATCTTCGGGAACAGCTTCCGCTGGCAGCCGCAGGAGGCGTACGGCTTTGCGGACTGGGACCTTGTGGGCAAGGTGTTCTTCGATGTTGGCCGCGTTGAGTTCAACGACAAGCGGAGCTTCGAGCGGAACGCGACGCTGATGGGCACGGGTGTGGGGCTTGAGTTGTCGATCCGGCGGAACATCTACCTGCGGGCCGATTGGGGCTTTGCCCTACGTGAGTTGCCGCTGGCGAACGTGAAGAGCGGCGATCACCGCCTGCACTTCATGGTTTCGTTTTTGTTCTGATGAAAAGTGGCGGAGAACGCTCGGGTGCGCGGGCTGGTGAGCATCGTGTCATTCAGGATGCACTGCTGGCCTGAGCGGGTCGGGCGAGAAGATCGAGGGTGGTGGGGGGTTGGGTGATTCGGATCGGGGATGGGTGGCTGGTTGAAGGGGCCTGAACCGGGCCTGAGCAATCGGCGGCGAGGTTGACAGGATCGCAGAAACAGTCCACGAACTACACGCGGGAGCAACCGATGCACGCACGCACGCTGAAGATGAACGGGATCAACACCAACGGGCTCAACGGGGCGGTGGCGCTGCGGAAGCGCACGCACCTGCTGCGTCGGCTGAGCCTCAGCGGGGTTGTTCTGCTGTCGCTGGCGGGGACGGCGGTGGCCGGGCCCGAGGGTGCGCAGGTTGTTCAGGGGAACGTGTCGATCCAGCAGAACGGCGCGCTGACGACCATCACCGCGAGCCACAACTCGATCATCAACTACTCGAGTTTCAACGTCGGGCAGAGCGAGACGGTGCGGTTCATCCAGCCGGGTGCGGCCTCGCGCGTGCTCAACCGCATCACCTCCGACGCGCCGACGTTCATCGACGGGAACATCCAGGCCAACGGGCAGGTCTTCTTCGTCAACCGTGCGGGCATTTTCTTCGGACCCAACTCGGTGATCAACGTCGGGCAGCTCTTCGCCGCGGCGGGGACGATCTCTGACCGCGACTTCACCGCGGGCAAGTTGCACTTCAGCGATCTGCGCGGCGTGGTTGAGAACCGCGGGCGGATCGAGGCGCAGGGTGTGGCGCTGCTCGGGCAAGCGGTGGCGAACCACGGGTCGATCACCGGGCTTGAGACGAGCGTGATCATGGCCGCGGGCGATGAGGTGTACCTGCGTGAGAGTTCGCGTGGTGGCGGGCTGATCGTCCGCGTCAACACGAACACCGGCGGGGAGAGTTCCGGCGCGGGCAAGGTGGGCGTTGAGAACACGGGGACGATCGCCACCAACGGCGGTCGGATCAGCATGGTCTCGGGCGACGTCTATTCGCTGGCGATTCGCAACACGGGTCGGCTGTCGGGCCGCAACATCTCCATCGACGGCGGGGCGGGGGAAGTGCGTGTCCGCGGGACGGTGGATGCCTCGAACGCGCAGGCCGGGCAGCGCGGCGGGAACATCGACATCACCGGTCGGGTTGTGGTGCTGGACGCGGCGACGGTGAGCGCCAACGGGACCGCGGGCGGTGGTGAGATCAACATCGGCGGCAACTTCCGCGGGCAGGGGCCCCTGGATCGCGCCGAGGTGACGGCGATCTCGCGCGATTCGATCATCAGCGCGGACGCGACCGTTCAGGGTGACGGCGGGCGGGTGGCGATCTGGAGCGACAAGTTCACGTGGTTCGGCGGGACGCTCAGCGCTCGCGGCGCGGGGACCGGCAACGGCGGTTTCGCTGAAGTTTCGTCGGCCGACAAGATGGTCTTTGACGCCCGGCTGATCGATATGAGCGCCCCGGGCGGGCTGCGCGGACAGCTCCTGCTCGACCCGTCGACGCTGACGCTCGTGGCGGCCGCGGGCACGCTGGATGCGAACCTGCCGAACATTCTCGCGGCCACCGGCGGCGCGGTGCCCGGTTCGGTGACGCTGTCGGCGATCAACACCTCGCTGGCGACCACCGACGTTGTGCTGGAAGCGTCGGACCTCGTGACGCTTGAGAACCTTGCGGCGAACTTCACGTTCACGAACCTGGTCGGCGGTCGGACGCTGACGCTGCGGACCACCGCGGCGAACGGCTCGATCTCCTTTGCCGATACCAGCGACGCGCTGATCGGCGCGGGCGGGGCGTTCGTGCTGAACACCGGGACCGGCGGCGTGAACGTTGGTCTGCTGAACGGCGGCTCGGTGAGCATCACCACCACGGGCAACGTCGCCATCGCGGGCTCGAACACCGGCGGGCTGGGCTTCACCTCCAGCGGCGTGAACTTTGGCTCCACCGGCGCGATCTCCACCGGCGCGGGCAACATCTCTCTGACCCACACCGGGACCGTGCAGACCGTCGGGCTTGTCACCACGGGCGGCAACATCGCCGTCAGCGGCACGACCTATACCCAGAACGCAGGATTCCTGCAGACCGCCGCGGCCTTCCCGGGTGTGACCGGCTCGGTCACGCTGAACATGACCGGCACGGTGAACGTGGGCATCGGCGTGAACACCGACGTGCTGCGGATCGCGGCTTCGGGCGGGATCAACCTCACGGCCGGGACGAGTGCGAACACCGCGGCGTTCATCAATACGACCAGCGGCAACATCCTTGTCAACGGTGCGAACGCCTTCGGGACCATCGCGGGCTCGAACTCCGCCGCGGGCGGGAGTTTCGAACTCTTCAGCGGGCCGTTCGGCGGTGGCGCACTGGCGCTGACGGTCGGCACGGTGCCGGCGCTCGGCGGGTTCAACGGCGGCAACGCGGTGAACGGGCTTTCGGCCAGCAACGGGCCTGTGACGCTGATCAACACCAACGGCGGGATCGCCGTCACGCAGGCGCTGAGCGCCGGGACGGGCGCGGCGGGCGTGCTGCGGCTTTCGTCGATCAACGGCGTCACGCAGGCGGGCGCGGGGACCATCACCGCCAACGCGCTGGCGGTCAGCAACACCACCGCGGGCAACGTCGATCTGCAACTGACGGGCAACAACGTTCAGAACCTCGCGATCAGCAACACCTTCGCGACGGGCTCGGCCAACCTCGTCGCGGGCAACGCCCTGACCATCGGGTCGATTCCGGCCTCGGGCGGTAGCCTGGCCTTCGGTGCGCTCTCGGGCGTGTCGACCCTCGGCGGCGGCAGCGTGTATCTGCAGTCGGGTCCGACGGCCGGTCAGAACCTGACCATCACCCAGCCGATCAACGCCCCGGGCGCTGCGATCGTGCGTCTGGGCAGCACCGGGACAATCACGCAGAGCGGCGCCGGGACGATCACGGCGGCGACGCTGGGCATGTTCACGGGCACCGCCTCGGCGGGCAGCGTGCTGCTGACGCTCAACAACTCCATCGGCGTCATTGCCGGTCGCATCCAGACCAACGGGCAGAGCTTCCGCCTGGTCTCGACCGTGCCGTTGACGGTGGGCAGTGTGGCGGCGGGTCCGGCGACGTTCAACGCGGGCGGCGCGTTGAACGGGATTCAGTCGGCCGGCAACCTTGCGGGCGGCGACGTGATGCTCGTCTCGGGCGGCGCGGGCACCTCGCTGGCGATCAACCAACCGATCAACGCCCCGGGCGCGACGGTGCGCTTGCAGTCCAACTCGGGCATCGGTCAGGGCGGTGCTGGGCTCATCACCGCTTCGGCGCTGGCGCTTGTGAACAACACCGCGGGTGACATTCTGGTTGACGCGCAGAACTGCGCCGTGTCGGTCTTTGCCGCTCGCAACAACGTCAACGGCGGCGAGATCATCTTCGGCGATGTCGATGGGCTGACCATCGGCACCATCGCCACCAGCCCCGCGCAGTTCAACGCGGGCAACGACGTTGTCGGCGTCACCACCAGCGGCAACGGCAACATCACGGTCTTCACCGAGGACTTCGGCGGTGGGTTCGCCACGCTGACGATCAACGACGCCGTCAACGCGGGCACGGGCATCGTCCGTCTTGGTGCCGAGGGCGGTATGACGCAGGGTGCCAACGGCAACATCACCGCCGGTCGGCTTGCGGCGCTGAACCTGACCTTCGGGGACATCGTGCTGCTGAACGCGGGCAACGCCTTCACGCAGCTCGCGGCGCGGAACACGGCGGCTTCGTCGGTGATGAGCTTCCGCACGGGCGGGGCGCTGACGATCGCCACCGAGACGAACGCGGGCTCGATCTTCAACGCGGGTGCGGCGATGACCGGCGTGGTGGGGCAGACGGCCCACACGATCAACATCATCTCCGGCCCCGGCGGCGCACTGGCGGTCAATCAGCCCATCAACGCCAACGTCGGCGGGGCTGGTGCGCTCGGCACCGTGCGGCTGTCGTCGCAGGGTGGGATCAGTCAGGCGGTGGCGGGCATCATCACGGCGCAGAACCTCGGCGTGCTCAACGCGACCGCGGGCAACATCGATCTGATCACCGCGGACAACGTGCTGTCGAACTTCGCGGCGAATAACACCTTCGCCGGCGGCACGCTGCGGCTGCGTTCGACCAACGGCCTGAGCGTGGGGACCATCGCCACCAACCCGGCGGAGTTCAACGGCGGGGCGGACCTCTCGGGCATCACCACCGCGGGTAACGGCGATGTCGAACTGCTGAACACCTCCGGTGCGAACCAGCTCACCATCACGCAGGCGGTGGGCATCGGCACGGGCACGCTGCGGCTGAGCTCGCAGGCGGGTATCGGTCAGACCGGCGCAGGCGTCATCACCGCGGGCACCGTCGGCGCGGTCAACGCCAACACCGGCGGCATCGTCCTGCTGCTGAACAACGCGGTGTCGAACTTCTCGGCCTCCAACACCGTGCCCGTCGGCGTCGTGCAGCTCATCTCGAACTCGCCGCTGACCATCGGAACGCTCGCAGGCAACCCCGCGACATTCAACGCGGGTGCGAACCTCGTCGGTGTGACCACGAACGGCGCCGGCATCATCCTCGCGTCGGGCGCGGGCGGCCCTCTGGCGATCAACGCGGATATCAGCAACGGCGGCACGGCCACGGTGGCTCTGCGCAGCCGCGGCGGCATCACGCAGACCAACGGGATCAACGCCCTGACGCTGCTGTTCGATAACAGCGTCGCGGGGAACGTCGTGCTCGACAGCACCGACAACACTTTCCAGAACATCGCGGGTCTGAACACCTTCGCCGGCGGGTCGGTGACGATCGCCGGTGCGGGTCCCTTCACGGTGACCAACGGCACCGACCTGGTGCTGAACTCGGGCAACGCGATCAACGGGATCACCACCGCGGGCAACGGCGACGTGCTGCTGAACAGCCTGAACACCATCGCGGTGAACGATGTCATCGGCGCTGGGACGGGCACGGTGCGGTTGCAGTCCAACGGCGGGATCACCCAGAACGCCGCGGGCATCATCACCGCCGGCGCACTGGGCGCGGTGAACCGCAGCGCCGCGGGCGGGAACATCGTGCTCGATCAGTCGAACCTGCTGGCGGGTGCGGGCGGCACGCCCGGCACCTTCGCGGCCTTCAACGCCAACACCAACGCCACGAGCATCCAGTTCCGCAACACCGGCGCGTTCACCGTCGGCACGGTGACGGCGGTTGCCAACCAGTTCGGCACGCCCCCCGGGCCGTTCACAGACGTGATCGGTGTGAACTCCGCCGCGGGCAACGGCGATGTGACGCTCGTGTCGAACACCGGAGGCATCCAGCTCGCGCAGGCTCTCAACGCCGGGACGGGCATCGCCCGACTGGGCGCGGGCGGCGTGGGCGTGAACGGCAACGCCATCGGGCAGGTCGCCGCGGGGATCATCACCGCCAACTCGCTGGCGATCCGCAACACCTCGGCCGCGGGCGTGGCGCTGAACCAGGCGAACACCTTCGGCACGCTGGCGATCAGCAACGCCGGTTCGGGCGCGACGGCGATCAGCAGCCCGAACGCGCTGACCATCGGGCAGGTGGCGGCGGGCCCGGCCTTCTTCAACGGCGGTGCCGCCGTCACGGGCATCAGCTCGCTGGGCAACACGCAGATCAGCGTGACGGGCGCGGGTCAGAACCTGATCATCGATCAGGACGCCTCCAGCGCACTGGGCTTTGTCTTTGATACCAACGCCGGTCAGATCAACATCACCGGTGGTACGCCGCGGACGATCTCCTCGACGGGCGGGATCATCGTCTTCCGCGATGCGGTTTCGCTGCAGACCGCCAGCACGGTGGTGAACGCCGGCGCGGGCCGAGTGAACTTCCAGAGCACCGTTGCGGGCGATGCGGCGGGCCGAAACCTGAGCATCTTCACCACGAACACCCCGACGTTCAACGCGGCGGCGGGTTCGATCTTCCCCTCCATCACCTTCGGCGGCGATGTCGGCACCGTGGCGAACCCGCTGGGCACGCTGATCCTCGGCGGCTCGGCCCCAGCGACCCCGCGCACCGGTGTGCCCGAATATTCCACCATCGTCTTCGCGACCAACCCCAACCTCGACGGCACCGTGCCCTCGGGCGTGAACACCGCCACGACGTTCCAAGTCTTCAGCGGCACCTTCACGATGCAGCAGGGCGAGAAGCTCGCCAGCTTCGGCAACCTCACGCTCAACAACACGGGCGTGGCGAGCATCGGCGATATCAACGTCATCGGGACCTTCGCCGTGCCCACCGGCACGGTGAACCTGATCAACCGCAACTCCGGGACCTTTCGCACGGCGCTGGGCCTGGTCGGCAACGACGGCGGCAGCGACCTGGTTGCCAACACCATCAACATCACCAACGCCTTCACGGTCAACGGCGGCGGCGCGGACTCGACGTTCTTCCTTACGCGGGTTTCGACCTCGACGGGCACGGGCACCTTCGCCGGTGCGCCGCAGACCACGCGGACGCTGACCAGCCCCGTGGCTCTGGCGACGTTCGTCAATGGCGGTGTTGCGGTGCCGCTGGATCTTGAGGCCGGCGGCCGGACGCCGACCGACCCGTCGAGCGCCCTGGCGGGCATCGTTGCGGATGAAGCGGTGCAGCGGACCGATCCGTCGCAGACCGTCTCGGCGGCGACCCGTGACTTCCTGCGTCAGCTCAAGATCGACGTTCGCGATGTGGGCCCGGATGAACTGGCGAGCTTCCTGAACGGTTCGGCGTTCTACAACGACGTGAACTCGCTGTCGTCCGGCGTGTCGGTGCGTCGTATCAGCCCGATCGCGGCGGACATGCTGCGTGAACAGTGGGTCAAGCTCGCCATCGAGCCGGTGGCGGTGCTGGACGAGAACGGCAAGCCGATGATGGACGCGAACGGTCAGGCGATGACCCAGCCGCGGCAGGAGCAGGTCCGCCTGCTGCTCGATCAGGCGTTCCTGGACTTCGGGAACCAGGCCGGTTCGTCGGCTGATACCTCTCCTGCGGTCTTCGAGAGCTTCCTGAACAGCACGCCCAAGCACGCGCAGGCGGCGGCGATGCTGCGTGAGATCCGCTCGTTCGTGAAGAACCTGAGCACCATCGGGCTGACCAAGTTCGAGCTGGTGCGCCCGCGCGAGGAACTGCTGCGGATTCTGCGTCCTGAGTCCATCCCGTTCGAGTACTTCCGCGATCTGGTGATGAGCGAACAGACCCAGACCGCGATGAAGTAAGCGTTTCGGTGCGATCGGATGAACCGACGAAACCATGAACGCCCGGTGCCCGAAGGTGCCGGGCGTTTTTCTTTGCGTGGTCTGGCCTTGGAAATGAGCGGCGGTCGGTGGAAGGTGCGGGTTTGGAGGGTGATACACCCAAGTGGCGGGCGAAGGCGGGAGATGTGACGGAGTGGCAAGTTGTGGAGTACGAACTCGGGGGGTGTGGGAGCCTGTTCACAATCCCGGCGGTTTGTGGTACGCTGTTGAGCACTGTTGTGGCGAACGCGGCGAGGGGTGTGCGGCGCGTGTTGGCGCCGGATGTGTGAGGAGTGACCGTGGCGAGCACCGACGTAGATACGCTGCTGAAGCCGATCAGTGAGAACGAGCCCAGCGGGCCCGATCTTCGCCATGATGGGCGGTACATGCAGGTGGTGCGGGATGCGGAGGGGAAGCCCGAAGACCCCTTCACGAACACGCCGGCGGAAGATCCGAACTGGCGCGAGGTGCGCGACGGGTGCGTGGAACTGCTGGCGAAATCGAGGGATCTGCGGCTTGGGGTGCTGCTGGCGGTCAGCGAAGCGAAGCTCGACGGGTATGCGGGGCTGGAACGCGGGCTTCGGTTTCTGCGTGGATGCCTGGAGACGTACTGGGAATCGGTGCACCCGCAGCTTGATCCTGAAGACAACAACGACCCGCTGATGCGGGCGAACATCCTTTCGGCGATGTGCTCGCCGATCGGGACGTACGGCGACACGGTGAAGTTTCTGGAGCGGGTGCGGGCGCTGCCGCTGTGCGAATCGAGGCAACTCGGGCGGTACTCGCTCGAGGACTTTGCGTTGGCGTCGGGTGCGTTGACACTTCCCGAGGGGAGTACGCGAACAAAGCCCGAACTCAATCTGATCGAGGCGGCGCTGGCTGAGACGGATCTTGAGCAGTTGCAAAGCACGCTGAACGCGGTGGAAAAAGCGTGGGAACACGCGAAGGGGATCGACGCGGCGTTCAACGGCAAGGTCAAAACCGACCAAGGGATCGACTGTTCGGGGCTCATCAAGATGCTGGCGGACGGGTTGGCACACCTGAAGCGGCATGTGGCCGTGAAAACCGGGCAGCCGGTGGAGGGTGAAGGTTCGGGGAGCGGCGGTGCGGGTGGTTCGTCGGGCGGTGGGAGTGGTGGATCGAACGGTGGTGGAGGTGGTGGGGGGTCTTTCAGCATCAGCGGGGAGGTTCGTACCGCTGCGGAGGCGGTCGTTGCGTTGGAAGCCGTTTGTCGGTACTATGAACAAAGAGAGCCCAGCAGCCCGGTGGCGTTGATCGTGCAGTGTGCGAAGCAGTGCGTGAACAAGGATTTTCTGACGCTGACGGGGATTGTGAAGCCTGAGTATGTGGCGATGCTGCGGGAGATCAGCCAAGCGGGGAACCCGCCGTCGAGTTGAGAGATCGGTTGAGGTTGGAGCGGGGCTGGGACATTGGATGGATGAGCCGGGGAAAGTGGGGGGATGGGGAAACGGATGTCAAGGGTGCGGGGGTGACAAGGCGGATCCGGGGCGTGGGGCGTGTTCGGGCGAATGCCCGATCAACCGGAGGGTCTTATGGCGAAGGCCAGCAGTCAAAAGTTCATTCAGCGGAACCGGGCTCCTCGCGTGCAGATCGAGTACGACGTGGAGGTGTACGGCTCGGCAAAGAAGGTCACGCTGCCGTTCGTGATGGGCGTGATGGCGGATTTGTCGGGCAAGCCGGCGGAGGCGTTGGCGCCTGTGGACCAGCGGAAGTTCCTGGAGATCGACATCGACAACTTCGATGATCGGATGAAGGCGATGAAGCCGCGGGTGGCGTTCCAGGTGCCCAACACGCTGACGGGTGAGGGGAACGTTTCGGTGGATATCACGTTCGAGAGCATGGAAGACTTCTCGCCGGCGGCGGTCGCGCGGAAGGTTGAGCCTTTGCGCAAGCTTTTGGAGGCGAGGACGCAGCTTTCGAACCTGTTGACGTACATGGACGGCAAGAGCGGCGCCGAGGAGCTGCTGGCGAAGGTGATGCAGGACCCGACCGTGCTGAAGGCCGTGGCATCGGCCCCGAAGCCGGCGGAAGAACCGAAGAAGGAGTAACGCCTCATGGCCGAGAACGCAGCCCAGAGCCAGTCCGCGCTCCCCGCGGTGGAGTTTCAAGGGGGAGATTTGAGCTCGCTTCTGAAGAAGGAGTTCAAACCCAAGACCAGCGACGCGCAGCAGAACATCGAGCGGGCGGTCAATACGCTCGCGGGTTTGGCGCTCGAGCAGGCGAGCCTGATCAGCGACGACGCGGTGAAGACCATCGAGGCGATGATCGCGGCGATCGATCGCAAGCTCACCGAGCAGGTGAACCAGATTCTGCACCACGCCGAGTTCCGCCAGCTTGAAGGCTCGTGGCGCGGGCTTGCGCACCTGGTGAAGAACACCGAGACGGACGAGACGCTGAAGATCCGCGTGCTGAACATTTCGAAGAAGGAGCTGAGCAAGACCTTCGCGAAGTACAAGGGCGTGGCGTGGGACCAGAGCCCGCTGTTCAAGAAGATGTACGAGGAAGAGTTCGGCTCGCCGGGCGGTGCGCCGTACGGTGCGCTGGTGGGCGATTACTACTTCGACCACACGCCGCCGGATGTGGAGATCCTGCAGGGGATCGCGCAGATCGCCGCGGCGGCGCACACCCCGTTCATCTCGGGCACGGCGCCTTCGCTGCTGAACATGGATTCGTGGCAGCAGCTCAGCGACCCGCGCGACCTGACAAAGATCTTCCAGTCCGCGGAGTATGCCCCGTGGCGTTCGCTGCGTGACAGCGACGATGCGCGGTATCTGGGGCTGTGCATGCCGCGCTTCCTGTCGCGGATTCCCTATGGCAGCAAGACGAACCCGGTGGACGAGTTCGCCTTTGAAGAGGACACGGAAGGCGCGGACCACAACAAGTACGTCTGGGCGAACGCCGCGTACGCGATGGCGGCGAACGTCACGCGTTCGTTCAAGCTCTACGGCTGGTGCGCCCGCATCCGCGGGACCGAGTCGGGCGGCATGATCGAAGGTCTGCCTTGCCACACCTTCCCCACCGACGACGGCGGGGTGGACATGAAGTGTCCGACGGAGATCTCCATCACCGACCGGCGCGAGGCGGAGCTGGCGAAGAACGGGCTGATCCCGCTCTCGCACTACAAGAACACCGACTACGCGGTGTTCATGGGTGCACAGTCGCTGCACAAGCCGGCGGAGTACGAAGATCCGGACGCGACCGCGAACGCGAACCTTGGTGCTCGGCTGCCGTACCTCTTTGCCACGTGCCGGTTTGCGCACTTCCTCAAGTGCATGGTGCGTGACAAGATCGGCTCGTTCAAGGAACGGGCGGACATGGAGAAGTGGCTGAACAACTGGATCGCCAACTACGTCTGCATCGATCCGAACGCCAGCGAGGAGACCAAGGCGCGTCTGCCTCTGGCGGCGGCTGAGGTGCAGGTGATGGAAGTCCCGGGCAATCCGGGGTACTACACGAGCAAGTTCTTCCTCAGGCCGCACTATCAGCTTGAGGGTTTGACGGTCTCGCTGCGTCTGGTGTCGAAGCTGCCCTCGCTGAAGAAGGGTTGATTGACGCCGGAGGTTGCAGGCTGAATCGGACGCGGGAAAGACGCTGGATGCCCGCGAGGAAGACGGACCGCTCGAAGCGACCCTGCTCGGGTCGGGCGGAAGAACGCAGAAGGAAGCAGGGCGATCGACGGCGTGGGCACGCGGGCGTGCGCGGCGAAGATCGAGGGTTGTTTGAGGATCGGTTGAAAGAGTTTTCATCAGGCCGCTGGCCTGAGTCCGCCCACTCGTTAGAAAGAGGAGTCGCACATGGCCTTCGACGTTTTCATCAAGATCAAGGATTGTCCCGGCGAGAGCAGCGACGACAAGCACAAGGATTGGATCGAGGTCATGAGCTTCGCGCTCGGTGTCTCGCAGCCTCACGGCGGGCAGATGTCGGCGACGGGCTCGATCTCCGGCGGGCGTGCGGACTTCCAGGACCTGAACTTCACGAAGCTTCTCGATAAGTCGACCCCGAAGCTGTGCTTCCTGTGCGCCAAGGGCGAGCACATCCCCGAGATCATCATCGAGCTGTGCCTAGCGACCGGCGACAAGTCGAAGTACATGGAGTACAAGTTCACGCAGTGCTTCGTCACCAGCGTGCAGACCGGTGGTGCGGCTGGCGGCAACGACAGCCGCCCGGTTGATCAGGTCTCCATCCGCTTCGGCAAGGTCGAGTGGACCTACACCGAGTTCGGCAAGGACGGCAAGAAGAAGGGCGACGCGAAGAACAACTGGAGCGTCGTCGAGAACAAGGGCGGCTAAGGCCCGATCGGCTCAAGCCCTCCCGACCGCCTGATGATGAGCGGTCGGTCGATCGGCGGCGGAGTGAGTCGGCGGCAGATCGGTGCCAACGACAACGCCGCACGTGCGCTCGCCCGTCGGGTGTGCCGGGCCTTTGCTCGGCACGAAGACGGGGAGAATGACATACGCCGGCCCGCCGGGCAAACGCTCCGCGGGCCGGTTTGCCGAAGTGATTGCGCGGTTTTGGGTTGATGTTGGTGTTGATGGTGTTGTCCGTGCGGGTGAGTTTCGTTTCGGCTGGTTGAGGTTGGTGCGTGCGAGGATGAACGTGGGCGGGTGGTGCTTGCGGTGGAGCGAAGAACGATGCAGCCCCAGGAACTGGTCAAGGCCGGCCGACTCCCCGAAGCGCTCCGCGAACTGGAGCAGCAGATCCGCAAAAATCCTGCGGACGCGAAGCTGCGGTTCTTTCTGTTTCAGCTTTTGGCGGTGATGGGGAACTGGAAGCGGGCGGCGGATCAACTCAGCGTCTCGGCGGAGATGGACCCGGGGCTGCTGCTGGACGTGCAGCTGTATGGGCCGGCGATGCAGGCGGAGGCGTTCCGGGCGGAAGTGTTTCGTGGCGAGCGGGCGCCGCTGATCTTCGGCGAGCCCGAGGCGTGGCTCGGCTGGTTGGTGCAGGCGGCGCAGCTTCAGGCCCAGGGCAAGCACGCGCAGGCGAACGAACTGCGGGCGAAGGCGCTCGACGAAGCGCCGGCGCACCCGGGCAAGGCCGACGGCAAGGCGTTTCAGTGGATCATGGACGCGGATGCCCGGCTGGGCCCGACGCTTGAGTGCGTGCTGAACGGCAAGTACTACTGGGTGCCGATGCACCGGATTGCGAAAGTGACCTTTGATGTGCCGAAGGATCTGCGCGATCTGGTGTGGGCGCAGGCGCACTTCACGTGGACCAACGGCGGCGAGGTTGCGGGGCTTGTTCCGGTGCGGTATGCCGGTTCGGAAAGTTCGGATTCGAAGCACGCGCTGAGCAAGCAGACCGATTGGAGCGAAGTGGCGGAGGGAGTGCAGCAGGGGCTGGGTCAGCGGCTGCTGGCGACGGACGATGGCGATCTGGCGCTGCTTGAAGTGCGCGAACTGGTCTTTGATGCGGGTGTGAGCGCGGCGGGCGGCGGGGATTCGACGGGGGCGAGCAATGCCTGACTTGACGGTCGCGGACAAGTTGCAGCCGGCGCTGCTGGATCGGCTGGTGGACGATCGGCCTGAAGAGAAGGTCGAAAGCCGAGATCGGCGTGTGATGAACATGTCGGGGCTTCGGCGGGCGATCCTGCGCGATCTGCAGTGGCTGCTGAACGCGCAGTCGCGACCGACCGACGATGAGATTTATCACTATCCGAACGTCGCGTCGAGCGTGCTGAACTATGGGCTGCCGGATTCGGCTGGGCAGACGATCACGGGGCGGCGTCGCGACGAGGTGCGGGCGCGGGTGGAGCGAGCGATTGCGATGTTCGAGCCGCGGATGGTGGAGCACTCGCTTCGTGTGTCGGCGGTTGAGAGCGAGGACGAAGCCTCGCGGGTGAAACTGGTTTACGAGATCTCGGGCGAGATCTGCCCCCTGCCGATGCCCGAGTCGTTGTTTGTGAGAACGGAAGTGGACATGGAACTGGGGCAGTGGAAGGTCGGGGACAGCGTCGGTGAATAGCCGGTTTTTAGCCTATTACGAGCAGGAACTGGACCACCTTCGCTCGGTGGCGGGTGAGTTTGCGCTGCAGTTTCCGAAGATCGCCGGGCGGCTGGCGCTGGACCCGAAGGACAGCGGGATCACCTGCAAAGACCCGTACGTGGAGCGGCTGCTGGAGGGCTTCGCCTTCATGGCGGCGCGGGTGCAGCTCAAGCTTGATAGCGAGTTTCCGCGGTTCACGCAGAACCTGCTGAACGTGATCTATCCGCAGTATCTGTGCCCGACGCCTTCGATGGCGATGGTGCAGTTTTCTCCGGTGCCGACGGAGGCGGGGCTTGCGCAGGGGTACGTCATCCCGCGCGGGACGACACTTCGTGGTCGGCCGATGGACCGCACGGCTCCGTGCGAGTTCCGCTCGGCGCACGAGGTGACGCTGTGGCCGATCAAGATCAGCGACGCGCAGTACTACACGCGCGACCTGGGTGTGCTGGAACTGCCCGAGGGGCTCCGCGGTGTGCGTGCGGCGGTGCGGATACGGCTGTCTGCGACCGCGGGACTGACGTGGGACAAGATCACCTTGGACGAACTGCCCCTGTTTATCAAGGGCAGCGATTCCACGAGGATGCGGATCTACGAGCAGCTTTTCGGCTCGGCGTCGAACGTGATCGTTCGCCCCGCCCCCGAGGCCGGGATGAGCTTCCGCGGGCTGCCGTGGCAGCGGGTGCTGAGCGCCGAGACGATCCAGCGTGAAGGGTTCGACGAGCGGCAGTCGCTGCTGCCCTCCGACGCGCGGACGTTTCAGGGCTACCGCCTGATCCACGAATATTTCACCTTCCCGCAGCGGTTCATGTTCGCGCGGTTCACGGGATTGCGTCCGGCGCTCAGCCAGGCGCCGATCAGCGAGATCGATCTGATCGTCACGTTCAAGGGCGAGGATGTTCGTCTGGAGCGGAACATCGACGCGACGACGTTTGCGCCGTTCTGTACGCCGGCGGTGAACCTTTTCCCCAAGCGGGCGGACCGGATCTTTGTGACGGATCGCAGGCCTGAGCACCAGATCGTGGTGGACCGCACGCGTCCGCAGGACTTTGAGGTGCATTCGGTCACGCGTGTGACGGGGTATGGCGAGGCGAACGACGAGCAGCGGGTTTTCAGGCCGTTCTTCGCGGCGACGGACTTTGACAGCGACGAGCGGCACGGGGCGTACTACGTGCTCAACCGCGTGCCGAGGCAGTTCAGCCAGAGAGAGACGTTGCGTGGGCCGCGGTCGAATCTGTATAAGGGTAGCGAGGTGTACCTGTCGATCGTCGATGCGCACGCGGCGCCGTACAACGACGACCTGTCGCAGCTCGGGATCGAGGTGCTGGCGACGAACCGGGACCTGCCGATCAGCATGCCGGTGGGGACGGGTGCGCGGGATTTGGATATCGATCTGGGCGCGCCGCTGGCGACGATCCGGTTTGTGGGCTCGCCGACGGTGCCGCGGGCGTCGTGGGTTGAGGGCGAGATGGCCTGGCGGGCGATCAGCCACTTGTCGCAGAACTATCTGTCGCTGGTGGACATGGCCGACGGGTCGGGCGCGGGGGCGCTTCGGGATCTGCTGAAGCTGTACTGCGACGAGGGGGATCCATCGCACCGGCAGCAGATCGACGGGCTCAGGAGCGTGGTGGCGAGCCCGCTGACGCGGCGGGTGCCGGGCCCGGGGCCGATCACGTTCGTGCGTGGGCTTGAGGTGAACGTGACGATGGACGAGGCGCTGTTCGAGGGGACGGGCGTGTTTCTGCTGGGCGCGGTGCTCGAGCAGGTGTTCGCGCGGTACGTGTCGATCAACTCGTTTACGGAAACGGTTGTGAGCACGGTGCAGCGCGGGGAGATCAAGCGATGGCCGCGGATCGTGGGTCGTCGGCCGATGCTCTGATGCAGCGTCTGGCGGCGGACCCGTACCAGTTTGACTTCTTCCAGGCGGTTCGGCGCTTGCAGTGCGCGCGGCGTGATCTGCCCGCGGTGGGCCTGAGCAAGCGTCCGCGTGAGGACGCGGTGCGCTTCAGCCAGGAGCCCAGCACCGGGTTCGCCACCAGCACGCTGAACGGTCTGAAGCAGAAGCCGAGCGAGGTCGCCCCGCGGCTGTTCGTCAACTTCATGGGCTTGCTTGGGCCCAGCGGGCCTCTGCCGATCCATCTGGCGGACTTTGCCCGTCAGCGAGAGCGGAACCACCGCGACCCGACGTTCGCGCGGTTTCTGGACATCTTCAACCATCGCATGGTGTCGATGTTCTTCCGGGCGTGGGCGCTGAACCAGCCGTGCGTGCAGTACGAGCGGACGGAGGAGGGGCGGCACGACCCGTTTTCGACGCAGGTGGCGTCGATGATCGGGATCGGGCAGGACTCGCTGCGCGGGCGGGATGCGTTGCCTGACGAGGCGAAACTGTTCTTTGCCGGTCGGTTGGGGTGTCCGAGCCCGAACCCCGAGGGGCTGGTGGCGTTCGTGCGCGAGTACTTCCGCGTGCCGGCGACGATGATCGAGTTTGTAGGCAAGTGGAGCGAGCTGCCGGCGGAGTACCGCTGTGCGCTGGGCAAGTCGCGCGAGTCGTCGAGCCTTGGGGGCGAGGGGCTGTGCGCGATGGGGACGAAGTTCTGGGACTGCCAGGGGCAGTTCCGCATCAGGCTCGGGCCGATGAAGCTCGCGGATTACCAGCGGCTGCTGCCGATGCACCGCGCGGGGATCGACGGCGGGCGGAGCTTCCGTCGACTCGAGGCGTGCGTGCTGAACTACTTGGGCTTTGAACTGACGTGGCAGGTGCAGTTGGTGCTGCGGAAAGAGGACGTACCCAAGTGCAAGCTCGGCGGCCCGGCGGCGGGGCCGGGCGGTGGTGCCCGGCTTGGCTGGACGACGTGGCTTTCGAGCAAGGCGGTGGATCAGGACCGCGACGATCTGGTGATCTCGGCGCAGGGTGTGGCGAAGGCCGCGGAACGGCGGAAGGCCGATGCGGATGGTCCTGCGGGCGGGGGCGTGAGCAATGCGAGCAGTGGGGCGGGTGCTGGAACGAACGGTGGTTCGGGCGGTGTGGTGATGGAGACGGTTTCGAGCGTCTAGGTTGAGATGAAGTCGGTCGAGATGAAGCTGGTGTGTGGCTAAGTCCGGTTGAAGACACGATCGCGTCGAAGCGGCGCGGGAGCAAGAACGATGGGCGAGATTCCTCGTGAAGCGATGTTCGGCAAGCTGAACCCCCTGGGCTATAAAGCGCTGGAGAGCGCCACGGTCTTCTGTAAACTCCGCGGGAATCCGTACGTCGAGCTTGTGCACTGGGTGCATCAGGTGATGCAGAACCAGGATTCGGACCTGCACCACATCGTTCGGCACTTTCAGTTGAACCCCACCAAGCTCGTGACGGATCTGACGGCGGCGCTGGACCGCCTGCCCCGCGGCGCGACGAGCATCACCGACCTGTCCAGCCATCTTGATGAGGCGGCGGAACGCGCCTGGGCGTACGCGAGCCTGCGCTTCGGCGAGTCACGCGTGCGGACCGGGCACGTGCTGCTGGCGATCCTGAAGACCCCGAACCTGCGCAACGCGTTGCTGTCGATCAGCAAGGAGTTCGACAAGGTCAAGCAGGAGCAACTCACCGACAGTTTTAACAAGGTTGTCGGCGGCTCGCCCGAGGACGCGATGCCCGCAACCGACGGCTCGGCGCTCGGCCCGGCGGCCGCCCCGGGCGAGACGAGCGGCGCGATGGCCCCGGCGCAAATGGGCAAGCAGGAAGCGCTGCAGAAGTTCTGCAAGGACCTGACCGAGAACGCCAAGGCCGGGAAGATGGACCCGATCATGGGGCGCGACGAGGAGATCCGTCAGTGCATCGACGTGCTGATGCGTCGGCGGCAGAACAACCCGATTCTCACCGGTGAAGCGGGCGTGGGCAAGACGGCGGTGGTTGAGGGGTTTGCTCAGCGGATCGTCAAGGGCGATGTGCCGCCGCAGTTGAAGGACGTGCGCGTGCTGGAGCTTGATGTTGGTCTGCTGCAGGCCGGCGCGAGCATGAAGGGTGAGTTCGAGCAGCGTCTGCGGCAGGTGATCGACGAGGTGCAGGCGAGCACGAAGCCGATCATTCTGTTCATCGACGAGGCGCACACGCTCATGGGCGCGGGCGGGGCGGCGGGGACGAACGACGCGGCGCAGCTCCTCAAGCCCGCGCTGGCGCGCGGCACACTGCGGACCATCGCCGCCACCACGCAGAGCGAGTACAAGCAGCACTTCGAGAAAGACCCGGCCATGACGCGCCGGTTCCAGGTGGTGAAGGTCGATGAGCCGGACGAGAAGAAGTGTCTGCTGATGATCCGCGGCTTGGCGACGGTGATGGAGAAGCACTTCAAGGTGCAGGTGCTCGACGAAGCGCTCGAAGCGGCGGTGAAGCTCAGCAAGCGGTACATTCAGGGAAGGCAGCTTCCGGATAAGGCCGTGAGCTTGCTGGATACGGCGTGCGCGCGGGTGGCGGTGAGCCTGCACGCGAAGCCCGCGGAGATGGACGACAGCGAGAAGCGCATCCTGGCGCTGAACACCGAACTGGAGATCATCGACCGCGAGATCACCACGGGCGTGGACCACACGAATCGGCGGAAGGAGACGCAGGCTGAGCTTGAAGGCGAAAAAGCCCGCTTAGCGACGCTGACCGAGCGATTCAACAAAGAGAAGGCGGTGGTCGAGAAGATCCTCGAACTCCGCGGCAAGCTCCGCGGCTCGGGCGTTTCGCCTGATACCGGCGCGATGCAGGCCTCGGGCGGCGAGAAAGGTGGCGAGAAGGGTGCATCGGCGACGGCTCCTGCCGCCCCTGCGCCTGCGCCGCTCAGCGATGCCGAGCGATCGGCGGCGATCGAGGAACTGAAGAAACTGCAAACGCAGCTTGTTGAACTGCAGGGCGAGAACCCGCTCATCCTGCCCAGCGTTGACGCGGCGGCGGTTTCCGCGGTGGTCAGCGACTGGACCGGCATCCCGCTCGGACGCATGGTCAAGAACGAGATGGAAGCGGTGCTGAAGCTCGCCAGCACGCTCGAGCGGCGCGTCATCGGGCAGCGCCACGCACTCGACGCGATCGCCGAGCGCATCCAGCTTTCGCGAGCGAAGCTCGACAACCCCGGGCGACCGGTCGGTGTCTTCCTGCTCGTCGGGCCCTCGGGTGTCGGTAAGACCGAGACGGCGATCTCGCTTGCGGAAGCGCTCTACGGCGGCTCGCAGGGGCTTATCACCATCAACATGTCCGAGTTCCAGGAAGCCCACAAAGTCAGCCTGCTCATGGGCTCGCCCCCCGGCTATGTCGGCTTCGGCAAGGGCGGCGTGATGACCGAGGCGGTCCGGCGGCGGCCGTACAGCGTGCTGCTGCTGGACGAAGTCGAGAAGGCCCACGCCGACGTGCACGAGATCTTCTTCCAGGTCTTCGACAAGGGCATGATGAAGGACTCGGAAGGCGTCGACATCGACTTCAAGAACACGATCATCCTGCTGACGAGCAACGTCGGGACCGATCTGGTGATGAAGATGTGCAAGGACCCGACGCTGAAGCCCGACCCGCAGGGGCTGGTGGCCGCGATCCGCGAGCCGCTGCTGAAGGTCTTCCCGCCTGCGTTGCTTGGGCGTGTGAACATCGTGCCGTATTACCCCATCAGCGACGAGATGATGCGCAGCATCATCACGCTGCAGCTTGCGCGAGTGGGTCAGCGTGTGATGGAGGGGCACAAGGTGCCATTCACGTACGACCAGAAGGTCTCGGACCTGATCGTCAGCCGGGTGACCGAGCTGGACAGCGGCGCCCGCGCCATCGACGCGATCATCACGCGGCAGATGCTCCCCGCAATCGGCAAGGAGCTGCTCACGCGGCTGATGGATGCGAAGCCGGTGAACCGCGTGCACGTGGGTGTGAAGGACAGCGAGTTCGAGTACGCCTTCGATTGAGGTTTCGACGACGGAGAAACGGGAAAGAGAGACCTTCTCCCTTGCCCACGGGGAAGGAGCCTTGGCGATGTGCAGTTCGTTCTGGACGGGTCCAAATCTCGACATTCGTGGATCGGTCAACGGAGCCGGGCAGTGGCTGTCTGATCGTTATGGTCAGGTCGCCGCGGGCGTGAACGAGCGGGTTTGCAGCTTGGGCTTGCCGGGCGACCCGGACGTAGCGAAGACGGCGGAGTTGCTCCGCGATATGGGCATGGCCACCGAGGGCGCGAAGCTGTACAAAGCGCACGCGCGGAAGTATGCCGAGGGCTTGGGCGTCTTCGCGGTGAGCCTGGAGCAGAGCTGGCGTGCGGTGAAGAGCTTTGAGTGGGATCAGGGTGGAAAGAACGCCGAGATCTCGGCGTTGATGCTCAAGATGTACCTGAATGAAAAGGTTGATCCCGCGCTGATTGCCCGCGTGAACGAGGCGGTGCGCGTCAGCGATACGTTCAAGTGGCTTGTGGAGTATGTCGAGGCATCGGTGCAGGAGGAACTGGGCAAGGGGAGCGGGCGCGTCGGCGTGCCGGATATTCAGAAGGCCGCACAGAAGGCGATGGACCGTGCCCGACGGTCGAAGGACTCGGGGGGTGAGGGGTTCTACTTCGGTGCCGAGGGCTTGCAGCCGATCATCGGCGGCGTCACGGGCCTGAGCCCCGTCGACGTGAAGATCAAGCCGCGGGGGATCTTCGGCGGCGACGACGCGCTGAACTACACCATGAGCATCCGTATCAGCGATACGTACGACTTCGAGAACGAGCGGCGGATCAAAAACAAAGTCACCGGCGTGATGGAAGAGACGCAGTACTCACGCTTCCGCACCGAACTGACCAGACTGCTCACCACGCACCAATACGCCCAGTTTGAACTCACCTACGCCAGCGCCATGTGTTCGGCACCGACCACCGGCGGCAACTGGAACCACATCGACCGCGGGCATGTCTTTGCCAGTTACCTCTACGCGCTCGAGAAGGCCGGGTACTTCAAGGGACTGGCGTGGTCAACCGACGTTGCCACGCGTGAGATGGAACTGGGGCGGAAGGGCGTGAACCCTCGACCCCCGTCTTCCGGCGGCTCTTCATATTGAGCCGTGAAGTGCGTGGGGGGTCGGCGTTTGGTCATCGGGCTGGTGGGATTCGGGTGGTTCGGGTGATGTTTGTTCTTGACGATGTGGTACACTGAGTAGAGCGAGCCCGCTGGGAGTTGTCTTCAATGCCTGATCTGCAAGCCAACCGCGAGATCCAAGTCTCGATCCCGGTCGTTGGGCCTGACAAGCTCCTGATTGAGAGCTTCAGCATCACCGAAGAGATGGGGCAGCCTTTTTCGATGAGCGTGCGTGTGCACCTGCTCGATCAATCGGTCAACATGTACAAGGCGGTGGGGCAGCCCCTGGGCGTGGCGTTGCGTGTGGCCGACGGGAGCAACCGAAAGTTCTTCGGCGTGGTGCGATCGGTGACGGAACCGGGCAACAAGCTGGCGGGCCGGGTTTTTACGCTTTCGGTCGGGCCGAAGCTCTGGCTCGCGTCACTCTCGACCAACTGCAAGATCTTTCAGAAGAAGAAGGTCCCCGACATCATCAAAGAGGTGCTGAAGAAGTACTCGGTGACGATCGTCGACGACCTGAAAGAGCAGTACCGCGAATGGAAGTTCTGCGTGCAGTACCGCGAGACGGACCTGGCCTTCGTCACGCGACTGATGGAGCAGGAGGGGATCAGTTTCTACCACACCTTCAGCGATACCGAAGACGAGATGCACCTGGTTGATTCGTCCGCGACCGTCAAGGCGTTCAAGGGCTATAAAGAGATGAAGTATGTCGATCCCTCCGGCGGGCCGGTGGAGGACACCCTCACATCGTTCAGCATCTCGATGGCCTTGCAGACCGAGAAGGTGACGTACGAGGATTACGACTTCCAGGCGCCAACGAAAGAGCTCCAGAAAAGCAAGAACGTGCTCTTCGACCACGTGCAGAAAGGCACGGAACAGTACGACTATCCGGGCGAATACTGGGAACCCGCCGACGGCGATCTGGTCACGAAGCACCGCGCCGAGGACATCGCCGCGGGGGCGGAGATTTATCACGCGGAGGGAAGCTGTCGCGGCGTGTCGGTGGGGCATAAGTTCACGCTCAAAGACCCGACCAACGCGCTCCGCGCCGGGCTCGAGCGCGAGTACATGATCATCAGCGCTTCGATTCACGGCCGGAACGACGACCTGAGCGGCGCTGGCCAGACCGGCGCCGGCACGCGGGTGCAGTCGTCGTTCAACGCCATCCCCGCCAACCGCGTCTACAGGCCCGCGCAGCGCACACGCAAACCCGTGATCACCGGCCCGCAGACGGCGGTGGTCGTCGGGCCCAGCGGCTCAGAGATCTACACCGACGAGCACGCACGCGTCAAGGTCCAGTTCCACTGGGACCGCGACGGCAAGATGGACGAGAACTCCAGCTGCTGGGTCCGCGTATCGCAGACCTGGGCGGGGCGGAGCTGGGGCTCGGTGATCCTGCCTCGCATCGGCGATGAGGTGATCGTTGAGTTCGCCGAGGGCGATCCCGACCGCCCGATCATCACCGGGCGCTTGTACAACAACGACAACAAGTCGCCGTTCAAGATGCCCGACAATAAGAACACGCTGGGTCTGAAGTCCTGCAGCACCACCGGCGGCGGCGGGTACAACGAAATCTCGATGGACGACACCAAGGGCAAGGAAAAGGTCACCATCCACGCCCAGTACGACATGTCCACCACGGTCAAGCACGACCAGACGAACACGGTGAACAACAACCGCACCACGACCATCGATGTCGACGACACCGAGAAGGTCGGCAGCAATCAGAAGCTCGACGTCGGTGCCGACCAAACCGTCAAGATCGGCGCGAACCAGAAAACCACCATCGGCGCGAACAACGAACAAAAAGTCGGCGCGAACCAAACGGTGGACGTGGGTTCCAACCAGACCACCAAGGTCGGCGCGAACTTCAAGCTCGACGCGGGCGCCAACGGCGACATCATCATCGGCGCAAACTCGAAGGTCTCCGCCGGGGCGAACGCGGAGTACAAGTCCGGCGCGGGGATGAAGATCGGCGCCGGCGCGACGATGGAGATCTCCGCCGCGGCGACGATGGAGATCAAGGCCGGTCCGTCGATCAAGCTCTCAGCCGGTGCGGGCTCGATCGAGATCGGCCCCTCGGGCGTCAAGATCTCGGGCCCGATGGTCGAGGTCACCGGCGGCATGATCAAGAACAACGGCTGATGCACGCGAAGAACACCGGCGCACTTCGCCCATCCGCCGAATCGTCGCCAACCCCGCCTGCGCGTTCATTGCCCGCGAACGAATCGAACTCGGACACGATCGGAATGCCCATGCTCCTGAACAACGCTCAAACACTCCTGCTCGCGGGCAACCAGCGCCTGGTCATCACCCGCACACGCGGCAAAGCCCACCCAGACAACGCGGGACCGACGGCCGACGTTCTCGCAAGCACCGACGTGCTCGAACTGCTCGACCCGCAGGGCCAGCCGACGATCACCATCCGCGTGTCGAGCGCCGGCGCGGTGGTTGAGCTCGGCGCACGGTCGGTGACGCTCAACGTGCAGGGCGACCTCGGCATCGCCGCCGACAACATCGCCATCCACGCGCGGGAGTCGCTGAATCTCAGCTCCGCGAAGGACCTGACCATCAACGCGAACGAAACGCTCCGTCAGCAAGCCAAGCGGCAGGCCATCACCTCAACGCTCGGCGATATCGACATCCGCGCCAACGACGACGTGAAAGTCGACGGCGAGCGCATCCGCATGAACTGCTGACCGCGTTGACACGCCGTCCGTCGGTTGGTTTCCGAATCGCACCGAAACACCCCCGCACGACCGCATCACCACCATGCTCCGAGACGCCCGAGATATCGCCGCCGCCATCGCTTACGGCAAGCAGCTTGATCGCGTGCGCGACGAGCAGCTCCGCCGCGGGCTGACCGGGCAACCGATGACCGATCCGGAACTCGTGGCCGGTGAACGCGAAGCAGTGGCGATCATCAAGCGCGACTACTTCAACGCCAGCGCCCGCGGGCTCTTCCTGCCAATGAACCAAGCGAGCGCGATGAGCGATGAGGCGGACTTTGCCAAGCGTGAAACGCAGTTGATGGAAGAAGCCACGCTCGACTCGCACCGCCGCCTGACGAAGATTCCCTACGTAGGCCAAACGGGCTTTGACGATCCCGACCCGCCGCCGCCACCCGCACCTCCCGCGTCTGAACCCGCGGCCAGCGTCGCCGTCAGCAACCGCAACGGGGGTGCGGCGTGAAGCTTGACAACCGCACCAACCTCCCCGGCGCGATGCTCGTCGCCTCCACCAGCGACAACGAGCAGACCGCCATGCTCGCCTGCAAGGTCACCTACCGCCTCGACGAGCGCGGCGGACTTTCGCCGGTCCCCAGCGAAGAGATGTGGGAGATCATCTCGGGCCCCGCGCTGTTGCAAGGCGTCACGCTCATGCCCGATCTGGAGTACCGCAAGCAGGGCATTGATCTCATCGTCTTCGGCTCCGCCCACGCGCCGGACGCCAAGCCCGTCAAGCAGTCCGAACTCCGCATCTCCACCGGCTCGCTGGATCACCGCGTCATCGTCTTCGGCGATCGGCGCTGGCAGCTCGGCGTCGACGGGCTGACGATCTCGGAGCCGCAGCCCTTCGTCGAGATGCCGATCACCAACGACCGCGCTTTTGGCGGGCAGGCGAAGCTCGAGAACATGCCCATGGACCACGCCATCAACCCGAAGGGCAAAGGGTTCTGCCTGAACAAGAAAGATGCCGAGGGCGTGGCGTTGCCGAACCTTGAGCGTCCGGACATGCTCATTCGTTCGTGGGAAGACAACCCCACGCCCGCGTGCTTGTACAAGCCGCAGGGCCCGCTGTTGGATTCCACGGGCCCGGGCTCGTTCAAGGCGCTGGCGGAGAGCAAGGACCCGATGGCCCTGTCGCGCGTGGTGCTGCCGCGGGCGTTCAATCAGGCCGTGCCGGGGCTGGTGTGTCCTTCGGGCGGGCTGGGGAAGGAACTCATTCTCACCGGCTTCGATCCTCGCGGCGACGTGGTTTTTCCATTGCCGCCCGAGCGGTCAACCCCGGGGCAGTGGGGGCCCGTCGTGCACGCGAGTGTGGGTGACAAGCGCTCGCGGTTTGCGATGTCGATCTCGTCGATCGTTGCGTTCGTGCCGCAGCGCGCACTCGTGGTGACCTACGCGGCATGTTTCCGCTACCTGATGATCCCCGAGCAGCTCCGCACCTGCGTGATGACCTGGACGGGCCCGGTGGCGCAGGCACCGATCAGCACGCAGCGCCGCGGGCAACTGGTCGGCTCGGCATAGTTCCATTTCTCTCGTCAATCGCTGAATCTCACCAGCCTCGACACAAAAGGCACCAACGCAGCAAACCGCACAGAACACACGCACGACCTTTCAACCTTCGCCCGCAACAAAGCCACGATCAATGACGACGATGCCGATCCCCAAGCCGACGCCGCTGAGCACGATGCCCGTGCCGCCGATCCCGCCTGAGCTGATCCCCAAGCCCATGCCGCTGGGCGTGTGCGTCTTTGCCGATGGCGACGTGGCGAACCTCGCGGTGGTCTTGAAGCGGACGTACAGCTTCAAGCACAACACCCGCGCGACGGTGCACGACAAGCAACTGCCGCTGAGCCTCAGCAATGTCCCGCACGATCCGCTCAGCAAAGGCCAGGTCGGCTCGTATAAGGAAGTCCCCGAGATCGTCGGCAACCGCCCGGGGACCGACATCATCGTCCGCGCGCACGCGCGCCCCGCCTCGCCCATGACCTCGATGCGCGTCGGCGTGCGCGTCGGCTCGCTGAACCACGAAGCCGAAGTCATCGGCGACCGAAACGCCGACCTCGTGCAAGGCAAACTCGTCTTCTCGCCCGCGAAGCCCTTCGAATCCATGCCGCTGCGCTGGGAGCTTGCCTATGGAGGCGAAGACCAGATCTTCAAAGCCGACCTTGGCAACCAGATCGCCAAGCACATGAATAGCGAGCAGCTCCGCAAGACCTTCGCCTTCGCGCAGGATCTGAAGAAGCCGATCCCGCCGATCGCGTATCCGCGGAACCGCGTGGGCAGTGGGTATTGCCTGACGACCGACGTGAAGCTCGCAGCGGGGCGCGCGCTGCCGAACATCGAACGTGTGAACGACCGCCTGACGCCCGAGCGCTTCATCTGTTCAGACCCCGCACGCTGGCATCAGCAGCCGCTGCCGATCGGCTTTGATTTCATGAGCGTCTTTGAGTTTCCGCGCACGGCGATGATGGGCCTGCCGCCGATCTGTGATGCCCCGCTCGATTCGCTCGCGGAGGTCACTCGAGGCTTCGTCCCCGCGGGGTACTGCAAGGGCAACTTCCTCACCGCGGAGCGCAACGCCCAGCCCGGGCTGATCCATCCGCTGCTGGGGCGGTGCGCGCCGCTGGGCCTGCGGAGCGAGACGCTCTTGGGCGACGAGACCATCACCCTCACGGGCATGCACCCAGCCCACGAACAACTCGCCGTGGTTTTGCCGCGTCAGCGTGTGCAGTTCTCCATCCCCGTCCGTGAGAAGTTCATCGAGGCCTTCGGCGATCTCGCCCAGGTCTTCATCGACGTTGACCAAAGCCTGCTCACGCTGATCTGGATCGCCCGCACGCCCTTGCAACGCGCGCTCCAGCCCGGCGACGACGCGAAGATTCTCGAAGGCACAAAGTGGCGCACGCTCGACGACAGCGGCGCCGGCCCGCAAGCAGGCCCGATGAGTTCGGGCGGGAGGGCCGCGTCATGACGATGCGCATCAGCAAGTACCTGCCGATCGCGGGTCTGGGCAATGACTTCCACTGCGTGACGCCGCCGCAGGTCCCGCCCACACCACCGCCGCCCGCTCCGCCGGCACCGATCCCCAGTTACCCGTGGACGCAGATGGCCAGCAACCCCGCCTCGGGGCTGATCTTCGGCAAGTTCACGTACAAAGTGACAACCGAAGGCATGGGCGACATCCTGATGGGTCACGACTGGGGCATGTTGCAGCCGCACATCCCCAAGCCGCCGTACACCGCCACGCCCGCGCTGATCACCACGCTCTTCGGCGCGAGCTTCAAGTACTTCCTGCCCAGTTACGCCGTGCAGCAGACACCCACGGGCGGCGCGATCGCCGCGGCGGGTCCGTCGGGCTCCGCGGTGGCGATCAGCACACCCGCCTTTGTGATCCCGTGCCAGGTGTGCATCGACGTCGGCGGCGGGCCGTGCTCGCTCGTCGCCCCCACGGGTGTGGGCTTTCAGATCCCCAGCACGCGCTGGGTCGGCTTCACGTGGAGCGACTTGGCCGCGGGCATGATCTCGATGGCCGCCGACGCCGCCACCGCCGCCGCCAGCGGCGCGATGGGCAACGCGATGACCAAAGGGGCCGAGGGGATCGCCGCGGGCATCATCGTGGGCGTCATGATGAACACGATGGGCGGGCTGATGCAATCGGTCTTCAACTCGGCATTCCCCACGTGGGGCGGCCTCGCAGGTGGTGCAGCGGTGATGGCCACCAGCGTCTTCGGTGCACCCGCCGCCATCGGGCTCCTCGGCGGCCGCGCCGCCGACGCCGTCGGTGGAAGCGAGCGCCCCTGGGACACAGGCCCGGCCGACGGCACCGCCGACGCCCCACCCCCAGCGGGCTCAACATCCTCCGCCTCAACCGCCGGTACGGGCGGCGCGGGTGGCTCGGGTGGTGCAGGCGGTGCAGACGGCGGGGCCGGTGGCGCTGGTGGTGCAGGCGGAGCGGGTGGCGCTGATGGTGGCGCGGGCGGTGCGGGCGGTTCATCCGCCGGTGCCGACGGCGGCGCGGGCGGCTCCAGCAGCTCCAGCAGCTCGCCCAGCGGCGGAACCTCGGGCGGATCCGACGGCGGTTCGGGCAGTTCCTCGTCCTCTTCTTCCTCATCAAGTTCAAGCGCCGGCTCATCGGGCGGCTCGTCCAGCTCATCGAGTTCGTCCAGCGATCCCGCCTCCGGTGGCACTTCCGGTGGCACCAGCGGCGGCGGCAGCTCCTCGTCATCCTCCGACCCCGGCGCAGGCGGCGCGGGCGGCAGTAGCAGTTCATCATCTCCCGCAGGCGCGGGTGGTGCCGGCGGTTCCAGCGGCGGCGGTTCCTCGTCCTCATCAGGCGCGGGCAGTTCGGGCGGTGCCGCGGGCGACGACTCCGGCGGCGTCTGCGGGCCCGACGACGGCGCGTCCGGCGGCACCTCGGGCGCCAACTCCTCCAGCATGTAACCCGTTCACCTCCCGCAGCGATTCACCACCCACCTCCGCGATCACCCGATCCGCAGGAGCAACTGCGCAATCACCCTGCCCCCGCGCACCACGCACAGCCCATAGTTCGCGCACGCCCCGGGCGAGATGTGCGCTTTCGAGTCATAGATCCACAGCTCGTCGCCGCCCTTCATCGAGGCCTTCATCTTCTCCCACGCGTCGTGCGAAGCGCCGAGCGCCCGCCCGCCGTGCGCGCTCGGATCGGTGTGGATCCGCTCCGCTTCCTCAACGCTCACACGCCGGTAGAGCCAGCTTGTCCGCACGCTCTCGCTCATGGTGCCAAAAGCATACCGCCGCACCCGCGGTGATACCCTCGCCCCTGTGCCCATCGATCCGCAGTCCATCCTCTCCCGGCTCAACGCCGTTTCCATCGCCGAAGCCGCGGCCATCCGCCGCGCCCTCACCGCCCTTTCCACCACCCCGCGCGAATCCGACCTCGCCCCGCTGATCAAACGCCTCGAACTCGCCGAGCAACGCACGCAGGCCCGCGCCGCGAGCATCCCCACGCCCCGCTTCGATCAAGACCTGCCCGTCATCGCCCGCCGAGACGACATCGCCCGCGCCATCCGCGATCACCAGGTTGTCATCGTCGCCGGCGCCACCGGCAGCGGCAAAACCACCCAGCTCCCGCAGATCTGCCTCTCGCTGGGCCGGGGCGTCCGCGGCACCATCGCCCACACCCAGCCCCGCCGCCTCGCCGCCCGCGCCGTCGCCTCACGCATCGCCCACGAACTCAACGTCAACCTGGGCGAAGAGGTCGGCTTCAAAGTCCGCTTCAACGACCGCTCGGGCCCGCGCACGCTCATCAACCTCGTCACCGACGGCGTGCTCCTCGCCGAGGCCACGGGCGATTCGGGCGACCCGCTCCTGCTCGCCTACGACACCATCATCATCGACGAAGCCCACGAACGATCGCTGAACATCGACTTCCTGCTGGGCTACCTCAAGGGCCTGCTCCCCAAACGCCCCGACCTCAAGCTCATCATCACCAGCGCCACCATCGACCCGCGCCGCTTCAGCGACCACTTCGGCGGCCCATCCCTCGCCCCCGTCATCACCGTCGAAGGCCGAACGTTCCCGGTTGAACTCCGCTACCTCCCGGGCGACGAGCGCGACTTTCTCTCGGGCCAGGTCGACAACACCCTCATCGTCGACGCGGTGAGCGAACTCTGTTCACCCAAGCTCCCCGTCGGCGACATCCTCGTCTTCCTGCCGGGCGAGCGCGAGATCCGCGCCGCCGCCCGTGCAGTGCAAGCCGCGGGCTTCAGCAACGCCGACGTCCTGCCGCTCTATTCACGTCTCAGCGAGAGCGAGCAGGACCGCGTCTTTTCACCTTCGCCGCCGGGGCGACGCAAGATCGTCCTCTCCACCAACGTCGCCGAAACCTCCCTTACCGTACCGGGCATCCGCTACGTCGTCGACGCCGGGCTCGTTCGTCTCGACCGCTACGACCCGAAGCGCAAAATCTCCTGCCTGCCCATCGAGCCCGTCTCCATCGCCAGCGCCGACCAGCGCGCCGGGCGTTGCGGCCGCGTCGCCGAGGGCGTCTGCATCCGCCTCTACGACGAAGCCCAGCTCCGCTCACGCCCGCGCTTCACCGATCCGGAGATCCTCCGAACCGATCTCGCCTCGGTCCTGCTGCGCTGCAAGTCCCTCAACCTCGGGCCCATCGAGTCCTTCCCGTTCATCGATCCGCCCGCCCCCGCCTCGATCCGCGACGGGCTCGACACTCTCTTCGAACTCCACGCCCTCGACTCGCGCGACCAAGCCGCACCGCTCACACCCGTCGGCCGCCGCCTCGCCTCCCTCCCGGTCGATCCGCGCGTCGGGCGCATGCTCATCGAGAGCGCCGACCGCAACTGCCTCCCCGAGCTCCTCGTCATCGCCTCCGCGATCGAATCCCAAGACCCGCTCCAACGCCCGCCCGCGATGCAGGCCCAAGCCGACGCCGCCCACGCAACCTTCAAGAGCGAGTCGAGCGACTTCACCACGCTGCTGAACCTCTGGCGGCTCTACCACGAGTACGCCCGAGGCGACGACGCCGACGCGCCGGGCCCCGCACGCTGGTGCCGCGAGCACTTCGTCTCCATCGCCCGCATGCGCGAGTGGACGGACCTGTTCTTTCAACTCGCCGGCGCCGCCCGCGACGCGGGCCTGCTGAGTAAATCGCAACCCTTCGACCCGGGCAATATTCCGCACGCAAGTCCGGAGGCCCTGCACCGCTCGCTCCTCGCCGGGCTGCTCACGAGCGTCTGCTGCCGCGACGACGCCGCCGACAGCTTTCAGTACCGCGCCGTCCGCGGCAACCTCGTGCACATCTTCCCCGGCTCGGGCCTCTTCAAGAAACGCCCGAAGTGGATCCTCGCCGCGGAGCTCGTGCAGACCACCAAGCTCTACGCCCGCACCGTCGCGCCGATCGACCCAACGTGGATCGTCGAGGCGGCCCCGCACATGCTCGACGCCAACGTCGAAGGCCCGCACATCGACCCGGAGACTTCCGAGCCTTCATGCTTCCAGACGCTGAAACTCGCGGGGCTGACGGTGCAGCCGCGACGAAGGGTGAACCTCTCGCAGGCCGATCCTGCGGCCGCCCGCGCCCTGCTGATCAACAAACTGCTGATCGACAACCAGCACCCCTCGCCGCTGGACTTCAGGCACCACAACGCGGAAGTCCTTTCGCACGCCGAGCAGCTCCGCGCCCGCCTGCGCAGGACCGACGAACTCATCGACCGCGCCGCGCTCTTCACGCGCCTGAACGAGATCATCCCCAAGCCCATCGCCTCGCGTGTGGACTTTGACCGCTGGTACACAACCCTCCGCCGTGAGAAACCGGGCACACCCGACCCGCTGCGCTTCACGCTTCAGCAGGTCGTGCTTCCAACCGCCCAAGCCGCGCTCGACCCGGCGCTCTTCCCCGATGAACTCACGCTCGAAGCCGCGGACGATGAGTTCCTCTGCCCGTTGACCTACCGCCTCAGCCCCGGCAAAGACGCCGACGGCGTCACCGCCCGTCTCCCGCTGCTCGCCCTGCCGCTGATTGCCCCGCACCGCTGCACGTGGGGCGTGCCCGGCTGGCTGAGCGAGTCCATCGCCTCGCTCATCAAACAACTCCCCCGCGCCGAGCGCTCCGCCCTCGAAGCCGCCTGGCAAGCCTCCGCCGCCGATGCGACCGTCAGCGAGAAGGACCGCCCGCGCCGCATCGCTCTTGATCTCGCCGGGCTGATGACCTTCGCACAGGCACCGCTGCCCGAGGCCCTGAGCGAAGCCGCCGACATCGCACTCGGCGTCACCATCGCGCCGAATCTCTGGCCCATCTCCGCTTTGCCCGACTACCTCCTTCTTCGCCTTGAAGTCACCGACCACAAAGGCCAGATCATCGCCCACGGCCGCGACGCCAAGGCCCTCCAAACCCGCCTCGCCCCACGCATCGAACGCGCCCAGGCCGTCGCACAACGCAAAGCCTTCGCCCGCACGAACATCAAGTCGTGGGACTTCCCCGACCTGCCCGACTCCGTCGCACGCCAAAGCGAGAACGCCGACGCGGGCGACGACGAGCACGACGACGCGCCAAGCTCGGACGCTTCGCACGCAACCTCCGCATCATCGACCGCATCAACCGTTGCGTACCCCGCCCTCGTCGATCAGCGCACGCACGTAAACCTCACGCTCGAAGCCGACCAGTCGCGTGCCGAGGCGATCACACGCCTCGGCGTCCGCCGACTCTTCGTCCTCAGCGCCCGCGACGAACTGCTGCTTCGCATCGACGCCCTGCCGAACATCGCCGAGATCGAGAACTGGTTTTCCTCCGGTGGAAGGAGTGGGGGGGGTGGGGGGCTTGGCACGCCCGGCGACCTCCGCGACGATCTCATGTGCATCACCGCCGAGCGCGTCTTCCTCGCCGGCCAAGCCCCGATCCGCACCCGCGAGGCCTTCGAGCTCCGCCGAGAAACCAACTGGGGCCGATTGGGTCAGACGCTCATCGACACCGCCAATGTCCTCGCCAAGATCCTCGAGCCGCGGTACCTCGTCGCCAAACGTCTCTCCAGCGGCACCAACCGCCTCTGGGCCGCGAGCATCGCCGACATCCGCGAGCACGCCGCGTACCTCATGCCCCAGGGCTTCCTGCACACGCTTCCTTGGGAGCGTCTGCAGCGATATCCGCTCTACGCCCAAGCCATGCGGCAGCGTCTGCTCAACCTCCGCGAAGACGGCAGCAACGCCGAGTCCGACGCCCTCGCGCAGCTCTCGCCCTACCACAAGCGCTTCACCGCCTACGTCGCGCGCCAGCTCGCCATCCGCCAGGAAGAAGCCGCCGCCGCGGTGGCCGAGGGCGACCACACCGCCGCGATGAAATCCTCCCCACATCTCGCCCGCGCGGTCCCTGCCTCGCGCCGTGCGGCCCCGACGATCAACCTCGACGCCGGTCACTTCTCATTGCAGCCCGGCTCGCTCAGCCCCGCCGCCGAGAACTACCGCTGGGCGCTGGAAGAGTTCCGCGTCGCCCTCTTCGCCCCGGCGTTGCTCGGCTCACCCGAGGCCGCCGCCAAAGCCGCCGACCGCAAGAAGCTCGACGAGCTGGCCAAGCGACTCGACGAGCCGAAGGGGATGAAGTGAAGTCGCGAGTCGCGAGACTCGAGTCGCGAGCGTTAGAAGAAAGCAAGATTCAACGCGGAGAGCGCGGAGGACGCAGAGGAAGACAGAGGGAATCAGAAGGCCAGTGGGGGAGGAGTGCGGTCCGAGGTTTTTCCACTTTGCTGCTTTGCTGCTTTGCCCTTTACAGCTTTTCTCTCTTCCCCCCTCCGTGCCTCCGTGACTCCGTGGTGAATGCCTTTGGTTTGAACCCGAAGACGCACGACCGCGAAGGCGAACGAACAACCAACCGCGTCAATATCGGACCCGAACGGAGTGGTGACGGACGCGACCGTGGGAGCAGTCTTTGCGCCCGACCGGAGAGCGCGGGCGGCCGCCGGAAGAGTTTTTGCGGGCACAAAAACAGTTTTTGTGCCCGAGATCAGAGCGCAAGCGGCCACAAAAACAATTTTCTCGCCCGAGATCAGGGCGAACACGGCCACAAAAAGAGTTTTTGCTGGCACGTTCAGAGCGCACGCGGGCACAAAAACAGTTTTTGCGGGCACAAAAACTCCTCCAGCGGCCGCAAAAACTCCTCCGATCCCGCACAGAACCGCAAAAACGCCGATCGCCACGTTCTCGGACGGGCGGGAGGCTGAAAGCTCAAAGCTCAGCACCCAAAGCTCAAAGCTCAGCACCCAAAGCTCAAAGCTCAGAACTCAAAGCTCAAATCTCAAACCTCAAACCCCTAAGCGCAACTTCGAACACTCCGCACTCAGCACCCATCGCTCAGCACTGATCTCCCCCGCCCACCCCCGCTCAGCACTCAGCACAGACTTCACCCCCCTCGGTCTTCCCTCGGTCTTCCTC